>DLVP01000158.1:1869-9122 GCA_003445125.1 Oscillospiraceae bacterium
TAGAACACGTCGCCGGGGTACGCCTCACGTCCCGGCGGACGGCGGATCAGAAGCGAGAGGGCGCGGTACGCCACGGCGTGCTTGGACAGGTCATCGTACACGATCAGCACGTCCTTGCCCTGTTCGCGGAAGTACTCCGCCATGGCGCATCCCGCATATGGGGCGATATATTGCAGCGGCGCGCTTTCCGCCGCCGAAGCGGACACGACAATGGTATACTCCATCGCGCCGCTGTTCTCAAGTTCGTTGACGATCTGCACCACGGAGGTGCTTTTCTGTCCGATTGCCACATAAATGCACAGCACGCCGGTATTCTTCTGATTGAGAATCGTGTCGATCGCAATCTCGGTTTTACCGGTCTGCCGATCGCCGATGATCAGCTCACGCTGTCCTCTGCCGATCGGGATCATGCTGTCGATGGCTTTGATGCCCGTTTGCAGCGGCACCGACACGCTTTTACGTTCGATGATGCCGGGGGCGGGCGATTCTACCGGGCGCTTCTGCGTGCATCCGGTGGGACCTTTGCCGTCGATCGGCTCGCCCAGCGCATTGACCACGCGCCCGAGCATTCCTTCACCCACCGGCACGGACAGCACCTGTCCGGTGCGGCGAACGGTCGTTCCCTCGCGGATCTTGTTGTCGTCCGACAGCACGGCAACCGACACGGTCTCCGTTTCCAGATTCTGCGCCATACCGAAGCTGCCGTCGTCAAACTCCAACAGCTCGTTTGCCATGCAGTTTCTCAGACCGTACACGCGGGCGATGCCGTCTCCGACGAGAATCACCGTACCGGTCTCGGTCATTTCGATATGCTCTTTATAGTGTTTGATCTGTTCTTTGATGATACTGCTGATTTCTTCCGGTTTGCTGTTCATCCCTGGATCACTTCCTTTACATCCTGCAAGCGGCGTTTCAGACTTCCGTCCAGCACCTGCCCGTCCACCGTCACGGTGATTCCGCCGATCAGCGACGGATCACAGCGGCACACAAGCACCACGCGGCGGCGGCAGAACGCTTCCAGTTTTTTCTGAAGTTTTTGTTTTTCCTCTTCGGTCAATGCCACCGCACTGACCACCGTCGCCGTCGAAGTACGGCGGCGGACGCCGAGGAGAAGATCGTATTCCCGCACACAGTCGGGCAGTTCGCGGATTTTTCCCCGCTCGCACAACAGCGACAGAAAGCACAGGACATCCGACGGTACCCGCCCTTTCAGCAGTTCTTCCAGCGCCGCCACGCGCTCTTTTTTGGCAATGGCGGGACTGCTGAGAAGCTCGGCGTACTCCGGGTTGTCCTTCAGCACGCGGGAAAACGCCGTGACGGCGTCAAAATATTCCTGTTCCTGCTCTTTCTCGACGGCAAGCGAAAACAACGCTTCGGCATATTCCTTACTGCTCTGTGCCATCGCTCTCTCCTATTCCGTCAATGAACGAATCGATCAGCTTGCGGTGATCGTCCGCATTGATCTCACGCGAAAGCAATTTTTCCGTCAATTCGGTGGACACATCGACAATCTGCGTCTTCATGCTGTCCTCGGCTTTTTTCAGCTCCAGCTCTGCCTGCGTCTGTGCCTGACGGACGATACTGTCCGCTCTTTCGTGCGCCGAAGCGACAATCGCCTCGCTGCGGTGATCCGCCGCGGCAGTCGCCTCTTTCATCACCCGTTCGGCTTCGTCCTTCGCGGTACGCAGCTTCTCGGCGTAGGCGTCACGGTCATGCTCCGCCTGCTCCTGCGCCTGTTTTGCGGCGTCGTACTGCTGCTGCAGGTTTGCCTGACGCTGTGCCAGCACTTTTTTGACCGGCTGATACAGGAATTTTTTCAGAATCAGCGTGATGAGCAGAAGATTGCACAGAGAGATCAGAATGTCCCAGAGATTGACGCTGATGACTTCAAGATTTCCCATAGCTTCACCTACTTATTTGATGGCGTTGAGCAAAATGTCCACAAAGCGTCCCGGCGCCAGAAAGATCAGCAGAATGGCGATAACCAGCGCGTACAGACCCGTCGTCTCCGCGATGGCACAGCCCATCAGCATGGTGCTTGTGACGTCGCCTTTGCTTTCCGGCTGTCTTCCGATGGCTTCGCAGGCTTTCGCAACCGCGTTGCCTTCACCGATACCCGGTCCGATACCGGCGATCATCGCCGCGCCCGCACCCAGTGCGCATCCGCCCAAAATAATACCGATTGCAAGTTCTAACATTGTTCTTTCCTCCGTTTTTGTTTTCTTTTGGCATAGTCTTCCGCCGGAAATGCTCCGGCAATATACATCATGGTCAGCATTGCAAAGATCAGTGCTTGCAAGCATCCGCTGAACAGATCAAAATACAGCGACAGCACCGCCGGAATTCCGATTCTCAGGATCGGAATCTCCGAAAGTCCGCCTGGAAGCCACCCGAGCAGGGTGTTGGACAGTCCTGTCAGTCCCGCTGCCACGAGCACCGAAATGACCGTACCCGAAAGGATGTTGCCGTAATGACGAAACGCCATCGACACCGGGGTTGCCACCTCGCTGATGACGTTCAGCGGCGTCAGAAACGCCACCGGTTCGGCAAAGCTCTTCAGGTAGTGCAGCGGTCCGCACTTGAATTTATAATAGGTAATCAGCACGAACACCAAAATCGCCCAGCCCGCCGCGACATTCAGATCCGAAGTCGGCGGATAAAGTCCGAGCAGCGTCAGCAAGCTGGAGCTGGCGGACAAAAGCATGATTCCCGCCACAAACGGCGCATATCCCGCAAAGAAGTTCCCCATATCCGCATGAACCAACGACTCGGTCTTTTCCACGATCCATTCCGCCACGTGCTGACGGACGGTGTCGGGCTTTTCCTTGATTCCGTGCGTCAGGTACAGGCACAGAAACACCGAGGACACAATCAGAAGCCAGGAGTTGATCTGCGTTTCGCTGATAATCATCGGCTGCAAAGGCATCGGGATTTCCCAATAAATCTGCGCACCCGAAACGCTGATGCCGTCCGCGGGCGTGTGTGTCAGCACACGAAGGGTGATTCCCGCCAGAAGCGGCAGCACCATGCCGAGTATCAGCAGCACATCCACCACCGCAAAACGGCGGTTTCTTTTTTCCATCTACTTTTCACCTCCCAGTTTGAACAGCGGTCGAAGCGCCACTGCCACGCGCGGGAAAAACAGCGGAACCAGCGCTGCCACCGTGGAGAAACACGGCAGTGCCACGCCGAGCGCCGCCACCGCAATCAGAAGCAGCATCCGCAGCATCTGCGACAGGCGCACCGCATTGCGCAGGCGCTTTTCTTCATAGCCCATGACGTTCTGCACCGTGATTCCCATCAGCAGAAAGTTGATTACCGCCGCCGCGCCGCCCAAAAGATTTCCCCACAGCACGGAAAGGTTCCACGCGCCGAAAATCGCAAACACGCCCTGCATCACAAGGCTCATGGCGACCGTCAGCGCCAGGATATACAAGGTTTCACGTTTGACCGTCGGGTCCAGTTTTTTCATGACACCGCTCCTTTTTGTCCCGTTTTCCGAAAAAATCATTTTTTCGGTTTCCTTGATTATTTTACCACGATTTTCATTTTGATTCAATAGACATTGTGTGCTTTCTGTCCGATTTTTTTCGCCGAAAAACATCCCACCCGGCGGCGGTCATCAGACCGCCGCCGGGTGGGATGTTCATTCTTTTGTTTCGGTAACGTACAACGGAAATTCCTCCGTTTGCTTCAACGAAGAGATCGGACGGTTGAACGCTTCGGAAAGCAGAGTTTCCAGATTCTCACTCGCAGCATCATCGGCGGTCACATGAAACGCCGTCCATGCGGTTTTTCCGTCTTTGATCGTCAGATTCACGCGCGTCACGTCGTATTCCTCCGGCAGCGCCGCAAACACCGCTTTCAGCGTGCGGCTCAGCGCGGCAATCGTCGGTTCGCCTTCGCAGGTCACGTGCAGCGCAAGCGGCACGGTCGGGCGCGTATCCTCCGGCATATCCACCGAAAATTCCCCGCTCTCGCGCGCTTCTCTGAAATCCGCCACGCTCACCTGCACCGTCCCGTTTCCGATGACGTCCGTCAGCGTTTCCTTCACCTTTTCCGACCAGGCGTTTTCCATGCGCTCCACCGTGTTTTGCAGGTCGGTCACGCTGTCTGCGTAATAGTCGCGGCACTCGCCGTTTTTATAATATACCAAAAAATGGGTATCGATGCTCCCCGCAAGGGTGACTTCCGCGTAAAATTCGCCGGAGTCCCTGCCGTAGTGCACCGACGACACCGTCATCTGCGGAAAATTCTCCCGCACATACGCGCCGATCGCACCCGAAGCCTTCATGCGGGTGATCGGATTGCCGAACATGGCGCTGATCCCCCAGAAAACGGCGCACACTGCCGCGGCAATCAGCACGATTCCCCCGACTTTTTTCCATTTTTCACGCGTTTTCCGCCGCTTTTTGGTTTCCTTTTCTTCCTCTGTGGGAAAAGGATTGCGATGTTTTGCCATGGCTTCCTCCGTTTACGGCATTGAGATGCGGTTTTGGTAATAGCAGTCCACCACCGCCGTGATTTTTCCGTTTTTCACATACACCCGCGGCACACGTTTGCCGATCAGGCAAATCAGCTCGTAATTGACCGTCGCGTCCAAATCCGCCAGTTCGTCCACCGAAAGCACCGCGCCGTGATCCTCGCCGAACAGCGTCACCACCGTGTCGGTCGTCACGCCCTCGATGTCGGTCACGTCGATCATCAGCTGATCCATACACACGCGTCCGAGAATCGGCGCGCGTTTGCCCAGTACCAACACGGTTCCTTTATTGGACAGACTGCGCGGATACCCGTCGGCATAGCCGATCGGCACCGTCGCCACCGTGGTGTCGCGCGCCAAGGTACAGGTTCTGCCGTAGCTGACGGTACTGCCCTTCGGATGCCTCCGAATCTGCGACACTGTGGATTTCAGCTCCATCACGGGCTTGAGGTTCCACGCCTTAAAATCCGAAGAGGGGTCCAGTCCGTACAGCACAATGCCCGCCCGCACGGCGTTTCCCGCCATTTCCGGATGGTTAAGAATCGCCGCACTGTTGCAGCAATGGACGGTTTCAAACGAAATATGCGCTTCTTCCAGCGCCCGGACGGTGCGTGAAAATGCGTCGAACTGCCGTTCGGTATACGCTTCGTCGTCCGCGTCCAAGGCGTCGGCAACGGCAAAATGCGTGAAAATTCCCGAACAGTGCAGGTGCGGCATCGCCACGCAGCTCTTAATTTCCCGCAATGCGCCGTCGAAATCGCCCAGCGCGTCAAACCCGATCCGCCCCATGCCGCTGTCCACCTTGATATGGCAATCGACGGTCACATTCTGCTTCTGAGCCGCTTCGGAAAGGGCTCTGGCGTACTCGGTCGAAAACACCGTCTGCGAAATGCGGTTATTTGCCAGCATCCCCGCATATTTTGCGGGCGTGACCCCCAAAATCAGGATCGGCAGGCGCGTGCCGCCGGCGCGGATATGCAGCGCTTCCTCGATATTCGACACCGCAAACGCGTCCGCGCCGAGCTTTTCCAGCTCATCCGTGATCACCTGATCGCCGTGTCCGTAGGCGTCCGCCTTCACCACCGCAAAAATTTTCGTCTGCGGCGGCACCGTTTGGCGCACCAGTTCAAAGTTATGCCTGAGACAATCCAGATCGATCTGCGCCCAGGTTCTTTTCAAAAACTCCACAAGCCTGCTCCTTTGGTTTTATCGTTTGGCAAGCGGGTTATAAAAGCCCTCTTTCAGCTCGGAAGCATATTTCAGGCACTTCTGCGTGCCGATGGCAACACACTCCACCGGATCGTCCGCCACGCGGCATTTCAGTCCCGTGCGTTCCGAAATCAGCTTATCCAGTCCGCTCAGCAGCGAGCCGCCGCCCGTCAGATAAATGCCGTTTTTAATGATATCTCCCGTCAGCTCCGGCGGCGTGACATCCAGCACGCTGACGACTGCCGTGATAATCACCTCGACCAATTCCTTGAGCGCGTCGTAAATTTCGCCCGAAGTGACCGTGATCTTCTGCGGGAAGCCCGTATACAGGTTTCTTCCCTTGATCTCCATGGTTTTTTCCTCAGCCGGCGGATAGGCGCTGCCGATGTTTTTCTTCACCTGCTCGCCTGTTTTTTCGCCGATCAGCACGTTATGGTTATTTTTCACCGCGCGCACGATGGCTTCGTCAAACTTGTTTCCCGCCATTTTCACCGACGTTTTCGTTACGATTCCGCCCAGCGAGATCACCGCGATATCCGTCGTACCGCCGCCGATATCCACGATCATATTGCCCTCCGGCGCCAGCACGTTGATTCCCGCACCGATCGCCGCCGCCAGCGGCTCTTCGATCAGAAAAATCTTGCGCGCGCCTGCCATGATTGCGGCATCCACCACTGCCATGGACTCCACGTCGGTGGTTCCCGACGGGATGCAGAACACGATGCGCGGCTTGAAAATGCGGTTGGAGCAGACCTGCCGCACATAGTGCTTGATCATTTCCTCCGTCATCACATAGTCGGAAATCACACCGTCCTCCAGCGGACGCACCGCACGGATGCGGTCGGGCGTTCTTCCGAGCATTTTATAGGCTTCGCTTCCCACGGCAATCACCTTGCCGCTCTGTGTATCCACGGCGATGACCGACGGTTCCGTCAGCACCACGCCTTTCTCGCGGGTATAGATCAACACGCTGGTGGTTCCCAGGTCGATACCGATATCCATAAGTGCCATATGTTTCCACCTATCCTTACTTTCCAGAAAAGTTTACAAGTACTTTTATTATAGCGTCTTTTCCCTCAAATTTCAACCGTTTCTTGAAAAAACGGTGATCGAAAAAAACCGCACCGATCTTTCGTTTCCGGAGTGCGGACTTTCGGCTTTAAAAGTTTGGCGTGTTTACTTTCCTTTCAGGTTTTCAGAATCCCAACACCCCTCAGTCGCCTGCGGCGACAGCTCCCCTCTTTGAAAGAGGGCAGCCTATTGGTGTCTGACTGCGGTGCGAAAGAGTGACTGCAGCGAAAATCTCTTGAATCAAAAAATGAAAAACCACCGAAGGCACAAAACCTCGGCTTACTGCTAACTTTCAGTCCCGCGGGCTCCTTCCGTCACGCTTACGCGTGCCACCTTCCTCCCGGAGGAAGGCAACGATTGACGCACTGCGGTGCCGCAAAAGACAAAAGTGCAAATTCTGGGTCTTGAAAACTTAAATTCTGCGTTTGTTTTTTCTGCGGCACAAAGAAAAAAATCAAGCACAAACACAGGCTCCCTCCGGGAGGGAGCT
>DLVP01000158.1:9162-9361 GCA_003445125.1 Oscillospiraceae bacterium
ACTGAGGGAGAGTGCGAGACTTGCGTTTTTCTACTGTTTTCGGTTTTGGCAAAAGTACGCGACCGACAATTTCTCAAGCTTGAAGTTATCAAGGAAAACTTAAAACGAAGAATCAAATCCGAAATCCACAGATGTGAAAAGTCTCGGCTTTCTGCCGTCTTTCAGTCCCGCGGGCTGCTTCCGTCACGCTTACGCGTGC
>DLVP01000065.1 GCA_003445125.1 Oscillospiraceae bacterium
TAACAAATGGGGTGCAGTTCAACAATATCATCGGGAATGCGGCAAACAGGTTTGCGCGCTTTTTCATTTTTGCCGCGGGAAAGCATCTGTCGATTTCTTTTTTTATATTAGAAGCTGCGAAAACACAAAAACCGTCGGCGGCAGAAAAACTGCCGCCGACGGTTCAACTTCTATCGGTTGTATTTTGTTCCGATGTAGTTTGCCGGATTCATGTATCGCTTGTTGATGCGGATTTCAAAGTGGCAGTGGTTACCCGTGGAGTTGCCGGTGGTGCCGACCTTGGCGATGATGTCGCCCTGATTGACGTAATCGCCGACATTGACAAGCAGCTTGCTGCAATGTCCGTACAGTGTCTGTACGCCGTTTCCGTGGTCGATAATGATGTGATAACCGTAGCCGTAATTCTGATACTTGACCGTGATGACGCGTCCGCTCATGGAGGCACGGATGTTGGTGCCGCGTGCGGCGGCGATGTCCATACCGGTGTGTCCGGGATAGCCGTTGATGCCGCAGGAGACGTATCCGCCATCCACAGGCCACATGAACTTTCCGCTGTATGTGCCCGAACCGGTCGAAGCGGTGGTGTTCACATACGTACCGATGATAACCTCGCGGTTGACAGGCTCGCGGACAGTGACGGTCGAGAGGACGTTTGTTTCGGACAGCACACCGTCAATATACACCTTCTCGGCAGTTTCCAGAGCCACTCCGTCTTTTCCGGGGACTACCACTTTGGTGGTGCCCTTCTGGTACTTGTTGCTGCTGGTGCTGATGGTTTTGTATTTCAACGGCACTTCGTAGGTGTCGGTATAGGCGGTTTTCACGGTCAGAAACGGCTTGGAATTGGCCATCAGCACTTCGTCGCCGATCATGCAGTTTTTGTCAATGTCGGGATTGAGCGCGCGCAGCTGAGAAACCGGAATTCCGTTTTTCTGCGCGATACGGATCGGGGAATCACCGCTCTGAATAATGTAGGTGCGCTTGCCTTCGGTTTCGGACTGAAGAAGAGATTCCAACTCTTCGTAATCCACAATGCTGGATTCGGGGTACAGCCCGTCCTTGACCTGCACATCGTTGACAAAGGAAACCCTTTCGTTTTCCACACCGGAGCTGTACAGTGCCAGCATATTTTGCAGCGCCTGCGCCAAAGCCGCACCGTTAGTGGTGGCGCCGAAGAATTTTTCGTCCACATACAGTCCGTATGCTTCGGTGATTTCTTCGCCGGTGGCTTCGATCAGACGGTTGCAGATTTCAAATTCGTCGCTGAGCGTCTGATTGCTTGTAAGCGGCGCTACGGTCAATTGAGAAGAAAAGCGGATGGGTTCCTGGTTGTCGTAAATAATACGGTCCTGCACGAGCTTTTCCGCATTGTTGTACACCGCTTCGTCCGCTACATAGCCGAGCAGCTGCCCGTCATAGCTGACGGCAACGGCGTAATCCATGTCGGTAAATCCGCTGATGGTGTTGAGCAGGAAGAAAAAAGCGGCAATGGGCAGTGCATAGCAAAGCAGCACGCGGATCTGTTTGAAAAACGAGCGGTAACCGTGGACAATCATATTTTTCGCCGTTTGGAGCATGAATCCGAACCCGTTGGCTTTTCTGGCGAGATGCAGTTTTTTGAAAAACGAATAAGGACAGTAAACCACGGCAAAAATCAAGCCGACGATTTCTTCATAGACAAAAGAAAATCCCCGTTTGAAAAAGGTGCCGAGCAAGGCGGCGTGAGAACGGACGGATTTTCCCATCTGACGGAAATGCTTTCCGCAAGAGCGGAAAAAACGGGAACTGCTGCGCAAAAAAAATGTACCGATGTAATAGAAAAAGTCATAAAAAGAAAACACAGGTTTGACCGGACGGTCTGTGCGCTGTGATTTTTTATTAAAAAATGAAGTCAATACCGGGCACTCCTTTCTCGGAAAATCAAAACGTATGATGCCGATGATCGTTTTTATCACGGCTTTGTCGGGAGATCAATACACTTTATTATACACGTTTGGAAAGAAAAAATCAAGTCGGGAAACATTTTTGGCGGGATTTGCCATAAAATGCACACAAGAAACACCTTTGGGCTTGTAATCGGCGAAGAAAAAAGGTATAATAGAAGTAATACGGGTTTTCGGAAAGAAGCCTGCGGATTCGGAGGATTTTATGTTTGATTTTTCATGGCAGGCGATTGCCGCCCGCGTGTTGGTGTTGTTTTTCATTTTGCCGTTCCACGAGTGTGCGCACGCGTTTGTCGCTTATAAATTGGGCGACAGCACGGCACGCAATCAGGGACGTATGACGCTCAATCCCCTCAAGCATCTGGATTGGTACGGCGCGGTTCTGCTTTTGGTCTGCGGCTTCGGTTGGGCAAATCCCGTGCCGATCAATGCGAGAAATTTCAAAAATCCGAAGTACGGTATGGCAATCTCCGCACTGGCGGGACCGGTCGCCAATCTTGTGCTGTCGTTTTTCATGCTGGCGCTTTGCCGTGTGATGCTGCTGATTCCGATTGCAAGCGAAACGATGTTTACGGTGATGAGCGCACTTTATGCGGTGTTCTGGCAGATCGCCTGGATCAGTATTACGCTGGCGGTGTTCAATCTCCTGCCCGTGCCGCCGCTGGACGGCTCGCGCATTGTGCTTTTGTTTTTGCCGGAGCGGATATACTTTCAACTGATGCGCTATGAAATGTACATTTCCCTTGCCGTGATGGTGCTGGTGCTGACAGGGGTACTGGACACGCCGATCAGCTGGCTGTCTACGCAGATTTATCACGGAATGTGCTTTATCCTTCGGTTCTGAAGAGGTGAAAAAGTGGAAGATCTTCAGTTTAAGTTGGATCAGTTTGAAGGACCGTTGGATCTTCTGCTGACGCTGATTTCCAAACATAAAATGAATATTTTCGATATTGAGATCAGCGCTTTGCTGGATCAGTATCTGGCATACCTGCAAAAGGTGCGGGAAATGGACATGGAAGTGACGGGCGATTTTCTGGAAATGGCATCGCGCCTGATTCATATCAAAACCGTTTCTCTGCTTCCGAAGCATGACGAAGGCGAACAGCTGAAGAAAGAGCTGACGGGCGAACTGATCGAATACAGCAAATGCAAAGCGGCGGCGGCGCTGCTGAGCGAGCGGTTTTGCGGAAATGAAGTGTTTTGCCGCGCACCGGCGGAATTGGAAGCGGACAAGCTGTACCGTCGGGTACATTCGCAGGAGGAACTGATGCGGGCGTATCGGAATCTTTCCGGAAAAGTGCGCTCCCGACAGCTTCCGCGTCAGGAAGAATTCACGCCGATTGTCGCAAAACGGGTGGTTTCGGTCGGGTCGAGGATCATTTTTGTGCTGAAAAGCCTCTACCGGCAAACCACGATGAAATTCAGCGGACTGTTTGAAAAAAGCCGGGATCGGTCGGAAATGGTGGCGACGTTTCTGGCAGTGCTGGAGCTGATCAAAGCGGGACGTGTGCGTGAGGAAAACGGCAATGTGGCAATGTTGAAAAAAGGAGGGCGGCGGAAATGACGGTGGAACAATTGATCGGCGCGGTGGAAGCGTGCCTGTTTGCGGGCGGAGAACCGATTTCCGCGGCTCGTCTGGCTCAGGCGATCGAGACGGACGAAAAGACCGTTGCCAAGGGCGTTGAATTGTTGAACGAGCGGCTTTCGGAACGAAAAAGCGCGCTGGAGGTCAGAAAATTAGAGGACGCGTACCAACTGTGTACCCGACGTGAAGCGGCACCATATGTCAAGAATCTGCTGGAAATCCGACGCAATACGCCGCTGTCGCCGTCGTCGATGGAAACGCTGGCGATCATCGCATATAACCAGCCGGTGACCAAAAGTCTGATCGATCAGGTGCGCGGCGTGGACAGCTACTATGCGGTTTCCTCCCTCTGCGAAAAAGGACTGGTGCAGGAGGCGGATCGGCTGAACATTCCGGGACGCCCGATCACCTATGTGACCACACCGCAGTTTCTGCGCTGCTTTTCGCTGAGTTCTCTGGAAGAACTGGTTCCCGCGAAGGAGATTCTTTCCCTTCCGGAGGACGACGGTTTGGAACCGACGGAGGAATAGTATGGGCTGGATCATCGCGGCGGCAATCCTGCTCTTTTTGCTTCTGATGCCGTTGGTGCTTCATGTGCGGGCAGACGGCAGAACACGCGTGACCCTGCGCTATCTGTTTTTGAAACTGCAATTGTTCGATTCACAGGCAAAACCGAAGGCAAAGAAACCGAAAAAAGAAAAGAAACCGTCGGACAAGCCGGAGGAAAAAAAGAGCGAGAAAAAAGAAAAGAAACGGTCGTTGTCCGAAACGCTGGGACTGCTGTCCGATGTGGCGGGAAGCGGCAAGGCGGGAATGAAAATCCTTTTGCGGCACCTGCATTTTTACGGCATCCGCGTCCGCTATACGGTCGCACGGGAGGATCCGTGCGAGACGGGTACGGCGTACGGAAAAATCAGCGCCGCGATCTATCCGCTGTGCGGATTTCTGTCTTCTTTTCTCCATATGAAGTTCAAAAGAATCGAAGTGTATCCCGATTTCACGACGGATCACGATTCCTACGACCTCTCCTTCAAAGTACGTATTTCACCGCTGTTTGTACTGCTGGCGGGCATTGCGTTTCTGTTCACGCTTCTCGTGCGCATGATGCGCCGCAGTACGGCGGATAAACCTATTATCAATCAGGAAACTTCCATAAAGAAAGGTGTGCAAACTCATGGCTAATGAATCTATCAACGGCATCTTGTCAACATCTCTGGAAAAACTGCGCGAATTGGTGGACGCCAACGCGATTATCGGAACACCGATTCAGGTGCAGGAGGATACCACGATCATTCCGATCTCCAAAGTCTCTTTCGGCTTCGGATCGGGCGGTTCGGATTTCCCGAATAAAAGCACAAAGGAACTGTTCGGCGGCGGAAGCGGCGGCGGTGTGTCCATTCAGCCGCTGGCATTTCTCGTGGTCAGCAAGGGCGAAGTAAAAATGATCCAGATGACCCAGAGCAATAATACCGCCGACCGCGTGGTGAATATCGTGCCGGATCTGGTGGATAAAATCACGGCGCTGTTCCCGAAAAAAGACAAAAAAGACACAAAATCCGCAGAATAAGCTCTCGCCTCCTCTGCATAGGATAGGGCAGAGGTGATTCAACGTGCGTAAAACCGTGTGTGTGATAACGGCGTTTTTTCTGTATTTGTGGGTGCCGTTTGCTGTGAGCGCGTCTGCCGTTTCGGCAGAGGTTTCGGCGCAGGCGGCGGTGCTGCTGGATATGCAGAGCGGGCGCGTGTATTATGAGAAAAATGCCGATGAGCGGCTGTCCATGGCAAGCACCACAAAGATGGTGTCCGCCTTGGTGGTGCTGGAAAGCGGCATGGATCTGGACGAAGAGTTCACCGTGGACGAAAACGCCATTTTGGTGGAAGGAACTTCCATGGGACTGCAAAAGGGCGACCGGGTGACGCTGCGGACGCTTTGCTACGGAATGCTGCTGGCGTCGGGAAACGATGCCGCCAATGCCGCGGCGGTGCGCGTGGGGAAATCGATCAAGGGCTTCTGCACGCTGATGAACGAAAAAGCCGAACAGCTCGGACTGACGCAGACGCATTTTGCCACGCCGTCGGGGCTGGACGATGAGGAGCATTATACTACCGCACGCGAACTTGGAAAAATTGCGCAGTACGCGATGCAAAACGAAACTTTTCGGGAAATCTGCGGACAGATGTCGGCGACGGTTTCCT
>DLVP01000046.1:0-4040 GCA_003445125.1 Oscillospiraceae bacterium
TGTGTTCTTTGACAGGCTGAAACGCGCCCGCGGCTTGCAGCCGCGGGCGCGTTTTTGGGTTTTTACCGTGTGCGCAGCGTCAGACTTCCGCTGACGGAATCAAAGGAAATCTGCGTTCTGCCGTCGCCGTAGACCTGCGATTTTCCGTTTTTGACGGTGCCGACATCGCAGGACACCTCCCCGCCGGTGGACGCCTTCAGCGTGAATCCGCCGTTCGGGAGCTTCAGATACAGGTCGCCGCTCACGCTTTCGCCCTTGATTTCACGCGGGTACACCGTGTCGGTCATCGTCAGCGAACCGGAAACGGACTCCCATGAAATTTCCTGCACCGCGCCGCTGAATTTTGCGTTGCCGCTGACGGTGGAAATGTCCAGCTTTTCGGCGGTCAGACCGGCGATCTGAATGTTGCCGCTGACGGTTTCCAGAGAAAGCTCGTCGCTGACGGCGATTTCGGGAATGAAGATTCCCGCGGACACGCTCTCAATGTCCAGTTCCCGCAATGACATCGTGCGCGGGATGCGCACGGTGAGGTCTTTGGTCAGTGTGTCCACGACGGAAAAGCGCTCCGATTTGCGCCATTGCACGGTCAGTTCACCGTCTTTGACGCGCCAGCGCAGACGATCCTCTTCCTTTTCGACGCCCGTTTCAGAAAGAACCACAGAGGTGCCGTCGTAAATTTCAATCTGCACCTTTCCGGCAATCCAGTGAATGTCGATTTCCGAAAGGTCGGCAGCGGGAATTTCCGTGTCGCCCGCATGGTATGTCTCCGCGTCGCTGTAAATAATGCCGACGCCGCCGGAGAAAAGCTGCCGATCGGCACCGGTGCGGGAAAAATGCACAAGCTGTGCGACGAGAATCGCCGACAGGGCGAGGATAAGAAGAACAGACAAGGCAATGCCGATTTTTGCCGCAAGCTTCATAAAAAATCTCTCCTTTCGGTTGCGCTATAAGCATAGCACAAACCGCGCATCTTGTCAAACCTTCCTTGACAGGGTCAAAAATATATGGTATACTGTATAATGAATTATTTTATACAAAAACAGACAGATTCTGACAGGAAGGAGCCGTTCATGAAAAAATCGTATTCGGAAATCACCCCGTATCTTGAGGAAATGGCAAAACAATCAAGTGAACATAACGGAATTTTGCCGCAGATGTATGAACAGTATCATGTGTTTCGCGGCTTGCGCGACATTAACGGAAACGGCGTCGTCACGGGACTGACCGAGGTTTCCCGCATCAAAGCCAAGGAAAAAACGCCCGACGGGGAAGAAATCCCCTGCGAGGGACAGCTCTATTACTGCGGCATCAACGTGCGCAATCTGGTGGACGGCTTTCTGAAGGACAACCGCTTCGGATTTGAAGAAACGGTGTACCTGCTGCTTTTTTCCGAATTGCCGAACAAAACGCAGCTGCATCGTTTCTGCAAGGAACTGTCGGCGTACCGAAGCCTGCCCGAATCGTTTGTGCGGGACATGATCCTCAAGGCGCCGGGAAAAGACATGATGAACATCCTGTCACGCACGGTGCTGGCGCTGTATGCCTACGATGACAATCCCGACGACATTTCGGTGCCCAACGTCCTGCGCCAGTGTATGCAGCTGATTGCCGAACTGCCGCTGTTGGGCGTGTACGGCTATCAGTCCTACCGCCACTATCATTGCGGGCAGAGCCTGGTGATCCATCAGCCGAACCGCAAGCTGTCCACGGCGGAGCATATTCTCTATTTACTGCGCGAAAACAGCACCTACACGCTGCTGGAGGCGCAGATTCTCGACCTTGCGCTGGTGCTGCACGCCGAACACGGCGGCGGAAACAACTCCACCTTCACCACACACGTGGTCACTTCGTCGGGTACGGACACCTACGCGGCAGTCGCGGCAGCGCTGGGATCGCTGAAGGGACCGCGGCACGGCGGCGCGAATATCAAGGTCGTGCAGATGTTTGAGGACATGAAGGCGCACGTCAACCCCGAAAACCCGTCCGAAGTGAAGGATTACCTGGCGCGCCTGCTGGATCGCCGTGCGTTTGACAACGCGGGACTGATCTACGGCATGGGACACGCGGTGTATTCCAAGTCCGACCCGCGTGCCGATATTCTCGGCAGCTTTGCCCGCCGTCTGGCACAGGAAAAGGGCTATGAGCGGGATTGGATGCTGTATGAGGAGGTCGCCCGACTGGCGCCGGAGGTCATTGCCGAAAAACGGCGGATCTATAAGGGCGTAAGCGCCAATGTGGATTTCTATTCGGGACTCATTTATCAGATGCTGGAGCTTCCGCAGGAGCTTTACACGCCGATTTTTGCCATGGCGCGTATCGCCGGCTGGAGCGCACACCGCATCGAGGAAATTCAGAACGCGGGAAAGATTATCCGCCCGGCGTATGTGAATGTCAAGCCCGAACAGCCCTATCGTCCGCTGAAGGAAAGAGAATAAACGCGAAAGCGAAAAGACCCCCGCGCCGCGCACGAAAGTGCGCGGCGCGGGGGCATGCTGTGCGGCACATCCTTTTTTTACGAGAAAAGGATGTGCCGCTTTTGTTTTCTATGCGTTCGGGGGCGGGGCGGCGAAATGTCAGCGGTCAAAACTCAGAAACCGCGTGCCCTGAAAGGTCAGGCGTCCGCGGTCGCCTTCCACGATCATGCCGTATTCCGACCCGCTCACCGGAAGCTCCATCCGGTCGCCGCTTTCCACCTGAAAGGTGATGAAATACTCGGTATGGGAAGAAGTGTGCATCGCGGCGTTTCCCGTAGGGTGGTGCGAAACGGACACTTCTTCGCGCTTTGCGACTGCAACGGCATCCACCGTCAGCCGCGGAGAGCGGTTGTTTTTGCTCCACTGTCCGATGTTGCGCACAAACGTGAAAACGACCATGCCGAGAATGAGGGC
This sequence comes from Oscillospiraceae bacterium, assembly GCA_003445125.1. Lineage (GTDB taxonomy): Bacteria > Bacillota > Clostridia > Oscillospirales > Ruminococcaceae > UBA11540. The sequence goes on from DLVP01000046.1 coordinate 2,889, forward strand.
AAAGGTCAGAAAAAAGAGAATCTGAAATCCTCCGCCGAAAAAGAAAGCGTCCATAAAATCCTCCGTAAATCGTATCTGCGGTTCGGGCGGTGCGCCGCGCAAAAACGCGGCGCACCGCCCGACGACTGTTTTCGGAAAGCGGATCAGAGACTGACCTTGGAAAGTGCCGCCTCGTCCGCAACGATGATCACGTTGTTGTGCAATTGCAGGATCGACGCGGGAACCGCAGGCGTGACCGGACCGCAGACGGTATTGTAAATCGCGTCAGCTTTGGCTTCGCCCGAAGCAATCAGCAGGATGGTTTTCGCCTGCATGATGCTTTTGATGCCCATGGTGTAGGCAAAACGCGGCACTTTGTCGATCGAATCGAAGAAACGGGAATTGGCGCGGATGGTTTCCTCCTTCAGCGCGACGCAGTGCGTTTCCTTTTCAAACGCCTGATTCGGCTCGTTGAAGCCGATGTGACCGTTTCCGCCGATGCCGAGCAGCTGCATATCCACGCCGCCGACGGAGCGGATGACACGGTTGTAATCGCTGCACGCCTTTTCGCTGTCCTCTTCGGTGCCGTCGGGCAGATGGATGCGGGCGGGATCGATGTTGATATGATCAAAAAAGTGCTTGTGCATGAAATAGTGATAGCTCTGCTCGTCGTCGGGGAGCAGCCCCTTGTACTCGTCGAGGTTGACGGTAGTGACCTGCGAAAAATCAATGTCGCCCTTGTTGTACCATTCAATCAGCTGGGCATAGGTTCCCTCCGGCGTGGAGCCGGTGGCAAGTCCCAGCACGGCATCGGGCTTCATGATGACCTGTGCGGAAAGAATATTGGCAGCCTTGCGGCTCATGTCGCAGTAGTCTTTGGCGCGGTAAATACGCATAAAAAGTCCTCCCTAAACTTCAATGGCATCTTTGAGCATGAACGACCAGATTTTGCACCGGATGTCCTTTTCCTGCACATGAAACGCCTCGCTGACGGCGCGGCGGTACAACGCCAGCTGACCGCCGTAACGGTCGGCGAGCTGCTGCAGGTCATGCACACGGTCGCTCTTGTAGTCCAGTATAACATATCTGCCGTTTTTTGTAAAGATACAGTCCGCGATTCCCTGCACCATGACCGGCTCGTCGGAGGAAAATCCGCTCAGCAGTTCGCAGGCG
>DLVP01000046.1:4071-7881 GCA_003445125.1 Oscillospiraceae bacterium
CGGCGGTATTCCCGCCATACGCGGTCGGCGGAAAACAGCTCGTCGGCAAGCGATGAGGAGAAGAACGCGCCGATCAGCGCGGGGTCTACGGCGTCCGCCTGCTTTTCGGTGAGAAAACGCGCGTCGCGCAGACGGGAAAGCTCGGCGGAAAAATCGCGGCGGGCGGCGGCGTAATCGGCAAACTGCATGAACGCGTGCAGAGCGGTGCCCCGCTCGGCGGGGGAAAGCTCGTCGGAAAACGACGGCGGCGACAGGGAAATCGGGGCGTCCTCGGTCAGCTGCGAAACCGCCGCCTTGGTGGGAATACGGGTGGCTTCTTCGTAAGGGTAGACACAGGCGCGGGACTTCTGCACACGGGCAAGCAGCTCGTCGGTGTCCCCGACGGTCGGCATCACGGCGGTGCGCTTGGCAGCGTCGGTCACGTCCTCGGCGGACAGGACGGAAAAGTGCAGAGGAATCTCGCAAGAAAGCCCGGCAGCGGGAGAAATTTTCCCGTTGGCAAACGCGCGCAGCGACGGATGCCGCAGGGCGCACAGGAGCGCCCATTCCAGATAAGACTTGCAATTTTTCACCGTGTACGCCGGAAGCACCCGCTCATCGGTGAGAATTTTCGCGGCGGTTTTGTCAATCAGCCGCATTGGGTCGCGGTCGGCAGCGACAAGAATCATTTTTTCCCTTGCCCGCGTCATTGCCACGTACAGCATCCGCATTTCCTCGGAAAGCATGGCGTCCTCGGATTTCAGGCGGGTGGCAGTGAGGGGGACGGTGGGAAATTCGATGTGCCGCCGTTCGTCGCGCCGCACGCAGGCAAAGCCGAGGTCGGCATGGAGAAGCACGCGCTGCTGAAGGTCGGTGCGGTTGAAGCGTTTGTCAAGCGACGCGAGAAAGCACACGGGGAATTCCAGCCCCTTGGAGCGGTGGATACTCATCACCGAGACGGCATTCGTCTCGGAGGGGGCGGCGGTGAGCTTGAAATCCGCGCCGTCCTCGATCATGCGGTCGATGCGGCGCAAAAATGCCGTCAGCGTCGGCAGGTCGCGCGATTCCGACTGTGCGGCAAAGGCTTTGAGACGGTCGATGTGCGCCGCTTTTTCGCCGTCACGGTAGCGCAGGGAGAAAAGCTCGGACAATCGGAGCTTTTCGTCAAGAAAGGACAGCAGCTCCGACAAGCTGTGCCCGGCGGCAAAGGCGCGCAGATCGGCAATCAGCGACAGCAGCCGGCGGCACTTTTCCCGCAGACCTTCCTCGTCCCCGCTTTCGGCATAGCGCACGGCGGCGGCATAAAGCGAAACCCTGCGGTCGCACAGGCGCAGACGCGCGAGATCGTCGGTGGAAAAATCGGAAAAATCGGCGTACATCACCGTGAGCATATCCATGTCCGACGTGGGGTTGTCCGCCACACGCAGAAGCGACAGCACCGACGAAATTTCGGGCTGTGAGAAAAAGCCCTCGCTGCTCTGCTCACAGCAGGGGATTCCCGCCTTTTTCAGGGCGGCGGTGTAAACGTCGGACGTGTTTTTCAGCGAACGCAGAAGAATACAGAAATCGCGGTACTGCGCCTTGCGCACACTGCCGTCCTTTTCGGTGATATCCAGCGATCCCGCCAGTTCGCGGATGCGGGAGGCAATGTAACGCGCCTGCACTTCGGCGGACGTTTCTCCCGTTTCGCGTCCGAGCAGGACAAATTCCGGCTCAAAGGCGGGATCGGGCGGGTAGGACGCGCCGCAGATCAGCCGCTCCTTCGTGTAGTCCACGCCGCCCGTCGCGGGACTCATCAGCTGGTCGAAAAAGAAGTTGACGGTGTCGGTCACGGTATTGCGGCTGCGGAAGTTTTTGTTCAGCGTGATTTTCGCGGGATAATGCTCGCCGTCAAAATCGGAAAACCGATTCATTTTCTCAATGAACCGTTCGGGACTCGCCTGGCGGAAACGGTAGATGCTCTGCTTGACATCGCCGACCAGAAACAGGTTGCCGTCGTTTTTCGAGACAGCGGAGAAAATCATGTCCTGAATGGCGTTGGAATCCTGACATTCGTCAATGAGAATTTCGTCGAAATCCAGACACAGGCGCTCGGCAAAGGGCGTGCGGACATAGCCGTCCCCTTCTTTTTGCAGCAGGAGATCCAGTGTCCACTGTTCGGCATCGGCAAAATCGGCAATGTTCTTTTCGGCTTTTTTCTGCGCCAGACGGTCGGCAAAATCGACCGCCAGCCCGAACAGCTCGCGCACACGGGGCAGCAGGTCGCGCAGATCGTCCTCAAATTCTTCCCGATCGGCGCAGAACAGCGCCTGTAACATTTCAAAAATTTCCTTGACCTCGTCGCGCCGCGCCTTGATGCGGGCAAGCTGCTCCTTGTCCTCGTGCTTGGACGGCTTGCGGAGGGGAGAGAAGGAAACATAGCGGCACCAGCTTGACATCCCGTCGAAATCGCAGGCGTCACAGCACGCCTGCGCCCGTTCGACGGACGCTAAGATGGCTTGCGCGTCGGCAAGGTAGACTTTTTCAAGCAGCGGGTCGCCTGCAATTTCCGTCAGAATTTCCCGCACGGCGGCGCGCGCCTGGGCGAGGGCTTCCTTGGCGGAGCCGTACAGCACCTGCGCCCATCGGGAGCGGGTGACGTCGGCGGCTTCGGTTTCATAGCGGCGCGGCTGATCGCACAGCCAGTCGCGGTAGAACGGGTGCGAGCGGGAAAAACGGTACACCGACAGCACCACGGAAATCAGCCCGAGGTCGTCGCGGAAATTGTTGACCAGCTCGGACAGTGCGGCAAAGGAAGCGTCGCTTCGGGCGTAACGCTCATCCATCACCTCCCGCAGAGTCTGCATCTGCAACACGGCAATTTCGTTTTCGTCGGCGATGGAAAAATCGGGAGAAATGCCGAGCATGGCGAAGTTTTCCCGCACCAGACGGATGCAGAACGCGTCGATCGTGGAAATGTTGGCGCGATCCAGCAGCACCAGCTGCCGCCGCACCAGCGGGGCAAATGCGGGGTCGTCGGCAAGGGCGGACAGCTTCTGCGATACCCGCTCGCGCAGCTCGCCCGCGGCGGCATTGGTAAAGGTCACGACCAGCAGGCGGTCGGCGTCGGTCGGCGCGACCGGGTCGGTCAGACGGCGGACGACGCGCTCCGCCAATACGGCGGTTTTGCCGCTTCCCGCCGCGGCGGAAACCAGCAGTGTTCCGCCGCGGTCGGTGATAGCGCTACTTTGTTCGGTTGTCCATGACGGCACGAAGATCCCTCCCGAAATGCGGATGTTATTGGCAAAGCCCCGTCGGGTGCGGCGGGACGAAAGTGCTGTCTCCATTGTACACGAAATGCAGGAAAATATCTACAAAAAATCACAAAAAAAGAAAAATATTTGCCGCTTCTGCGCCCACAGTACCTCTTTTCGCCGCAGCTGCGGATAGATTGCAATTTTTTGTGTCGAAACTTGCAAAAGTAGAGAAAACCTCTTGATTTTTTGAAGAATATATGGTATCATTACTCTGTAAAATTGTGATCGGAGGTTTTTGTATGAATTTCAAGAGCGAATATCTTGCAAGAGTTTATGCGGATGTGGAAAAAAGAAATCCGGGCGAGCCGGAATTTCTCCAGGCAGTGCGCGAAGTGCTGGAATCTTTTGAGCCGGTCGTCGCCAAAAACCCGAAAATCGAGGAAAACGGCATTCTGGAGCGCCTGGTCGAGCCGGAACGCTTTATACAGTTCAGGGTTCCGTGGGTAGACGATGCCGGAAAGGTGCGCGTCAACCGCGGCTATCGTGTGCAGTTCAATTCCGCCATCGGTCCGTACAAGGGCGGTCTGCGTCTGCA
>DLVP01000196.1:0-393 GCA_003445125.1 Oscillospiraceae bacterium
CGGCACCGCCATGAAATCAAAAGTGTCGCATCCCTGCACCGCCGCCCATCGGATTGCTTCATACATCACGGCGTGTCCCGCTTTACTGTGGCTTTCATGCGCACTTCCACCGAAAAGATAGCTCGTGCGTCCCGCATAGGTAATCATCAGCGCACTCGCCGCGGGAGTTTTCTCTTGGTACGCCGTGAAAATCCGCGCGTCTCCGTCGAACGCCTCCAGCAGTTTCCGGCAATACTCTTTGCTTCTCACGGAAAAACCGGCACGCTGCCCGGTGCTTTCGTACAGCGCATAGAAATCGTCCAGTCCTTCTGCTCCCTGCACCTTGCAGACCATACCGCTGCGCTGCGCCAGACGGATATTATAGCGGCATTTCGGCTTGAACGACTGCAAAAG
>DLVP01000196.1:434-1745 GCA_003445125.1 Oscillospiraceae bacterium
GAGGTTCAAGATAACGTAATTGTACCGCCGCTGCACCGTTTCATATTCCGCCGCGCCCGGTCGGTAAAAAAATCCGCAGGCGCGCAGGGTTCTGATCGTCTGTCGGTCGCTTTCGGGCACTTCCGGATCGATTTTCAAGGCAAACGCATGATATTTTTCCGCGAGCTTTTGCGCACCGCGCAAAAGCTCGCGGACGGTTTTCTCGTCCGAAAGATCGCACACAGGTCCGCGTGGCGCATATAATAAGGTCATCCCGGGAAATACCGTCCGGATCAGCACCGACATTCCGCCGATGATCTCCCCCATTTCGTCGCGCACGACCACCACCTCATGCTTCCACCGATCCTTCACCGCACGCCATGCTGCCGACTGCATAAACGACACGTCCGGCTGTGAACGCAAAAAGCGCTCAAACTGTCCGTATTCTTCCCTCTTCAAAATTTCCATGCATCCACCTTCCCTTTTTGTCGTAACAACATTATACTAATGTCGTAACTTTTTGTCAAGTCCTCACTTATATAGACGCTGAAAATCTCCGTTTGCTACAACATTTTCAAATATTTTATAAAAAAATACCGACACAATCAAAATGTGTCGGTATTTCTTATTTTTCACGATTATTCCCGTTCTGTTTTTAACACATGGCGTTTCATAGCTTCAAACGATTCATCGCTGATATCATGTTCCATTTTACAGGCATCCTGAGCCGCAATGCTCTCATCCACGCCCAATCGGATCAAAAATCCCGTCAACAGCGTGTGCCGCTCATAAATCTTTTCGGCAATTTCCCTTCCGCTTTCCGTCAGCGTCAAAGTTCCGTCCCGATCCATTTCCACATAACCGCCGCTTTTCAGCAGTCCGATCGCGCGGCTCACACTCGGTTTGGAAAATCCCATATATTCACTGACATCCACCGAACGAACGGTTTTTCCTTTTTTGGACAGCACCAGAATGGTTTCCAGGTACATTTCTCCCGATTCCTGCAAGTGCATGATCTCACGCCCCTTTTCTCAAATCATACCACATTTTCCGAAAAATGCAAGTTATTCCGTGCGCAATGCGGTAACGGGGTCTTTGCGCGCCGCCATACGCGACGGAATCAATCCGGCGACAAAGGTCAGCAGCATACTGATTGCCACCAGTATGACTGCGCCGACAATCGGGAGCGTCGCTTTAAGCTCGGTCAATCCCGTGAGTGCATGAAGAATGGCATTGATCGGCAGATTCAGCAGCACCGCCACTCCGATACCGATCACGCCCGCGCCCAATCCGACAAGCAGTGTTTCGGCATTGAATACACGGGAAACCATC
>DLVP01000196.1:1777-9191 GCA_003445125.1 Oscillospiraceae bacterium
GGAGAATACCGATTTCGCGCGTTCTTTCCAGCACCGAAATATAGGTGATAATTCCGATCATGATCGACGACACGACCAGCGAAATGCCCACAAAGGCTATCAGCAGATACGACACGCCGCTGATGATATCGGTCACGGAGGACATCAGCAGGGCAACCATATCCGTATAGGTAATCTGATCCTCCTCGCTTGCCTGCGCATTATACCGATCAATCAGGTCGGCGGCTTTTTCTTTGTCGGCAAACGTGGACACATACAAAAGAATGGAGGACGGACGGTCGGGATCGGCATAGCCGAGCGTTTTCAGGGTGTCCTCCAGAGTGGAATCCGAAAACATGATCTGCGACAGATACGTCTCGTAAAATGCGGCATACTGTTCGTCGGAGCAGTCGGTATTCTCCCACGCGGCAAGCAGCTGTTCGTCGTTCAGCGCCGCCATTTTCTGCGCGGTCTGTTCGCGGTACTGCGTGCGCACCGACTCCCCTACTGCCTCGCGCACATATCCGAGCAGCGTTTCGTCGTCCATGTCGGCAATATACGCGGCGACCGTCGCGGGATCCACGTTCATCTGTTCGGCGTAAGCCGCCGTGACCTGCGCTTCGATCTGCTCGCGCGTCAAAGAGCCGATCTGCTGTTCGGTGACGGCAGAAACATAGGATTCCGTCGGGGTGCAGAGCAATTCACGCACCGCGTCGGTTTTTGCTCTACCCGCCGCCTGTTCGAGATAGTCGCGGGCGCGGACGGCTTTCTGCGTCTCGTCAAGCGTCTCATCGTCCTGCGCTTTGAAGGGCTTTCCGCTGAGCACATCGGTGTTCGGGTCGGAAAGCTGTGCCTGCACAACCGCACTGTTTTTCGTGGTTTCGAGAATATAATCCGTCAGCAGTTTTGTATAGCCGATGCCGCCCGTCTGCATGGACGCCGTGTCTCCGCCGACGCGGACAATGCCCGTGATTTTCAGCGTCACGCCCACATCATCCGATTTATAAAGGTATTCTTTTCCCGCTTCGGTGGCGGTCAGATCGGTATAAGTGCCGCTTTCCTCGCGGTACTGATAGCGGTCGGCGGGAAGAATCAGCTTGAATTTCTTTTCGCAGATCTGCTCATACGACCACTGCGACGCGCCCTCGTCCGTCACGTCCTCGCCGCTGACGGCGGCTTTCAGAATGGTTTTGAGCTGTTCGGAATCCTTGAAACCCAGAGTATACAGTGCCATATCCGAAAGCTCGTTGTTCTGATTGACAATCAGCACTGTTTCGTCGAATTTCTGCGGCCAAGTGCCGTAAAGCAGGTCGTACTGCTTCAAAAGCAGCTCATTGACCGGTTCATCCTCGCCCGAAAGCAGCTCGCTCCAGATTCCGGTATCTCCGTACATGGCACTTTGTCCTGCGGGCATCGTCGTTTCGGTTCCCATCAGAGAAGAAAAATCCGACAGAATGATTTTTCCCTTTTCGTCCTCGGTATAGATCGAAGGCGCGAGATCATAGGTATAGCGGACGGCGGTGAGGTACTCTTTGGAATCGGTTTCCCGCTCCAGATAGGCTTTCAGCTTCGTCAGATTATTTGTCTGCGTCGTGCTGCTGTTCATCGTATGAATAAAATCGTACAGAATCGCGTTGGCATACACCGCGTCGTCCTGTCCCTCTTTTTCTTCGTGCTGTGATTTGCCGATGTCCATGAGAGACGCCATCAGTGCCGCGGTGTCCTCACTTTGCGCCTGAATAGAGATCGGATAGGACGAGAGGGTCTGCTCCTGCACTTTCTGTATATAGGTATTGATTCCGGTGGAAAGCGACAGAATCAACGCGATGCCGATGATGCCGATTGACCCCGCAAAGGAGGTCATAAACGTGCGTCCCTTTTTGGTCATGAGATTGTTCAGAGAGAGCGAAAATGCGGTCGGAAACGACATGGACACCCGTTTGTTTTTCTGCGGCTTCGGCGTTTCCTGCACCGTTTCCAACGGATTACTGTCGCTGACAATTCTGCCGTCCTTGATTTTCACGATTCGGGTGGCATACTGCTGTGCCAGTTCCGGATTATGCGTCACCATAATCACCAGTTTGTCCCGCGCGATTTCCCGGATCAGCTCCATGACCTGCACGCTGGTTTCGGAATCCAGTGCGCCCGTCGGTTCGTCCGCCAGCAGGATATCCGGATTGTTCACCAGCGCACGGGCAATTGCCACACGCTGCATCTGTCCGCCGGACATCTGATTCGGCTTTTTGTTGAGCTGATCGCCGAGTCCCACTTTTTCCAGCGCCTCCACCGCCCGACGGCGGCGTTCCGATTTGGAAACGCCTGAAATGGTCAGCGCCAGCTCCACATTGGAAAGCACGGTCTGATGGGAAATCAGATTATAGCTCTGAAACACAAAACCGATCGAATGGTTGCGGTAGGCGTCCCAATCGTGATCGGTGTACTCTTTGGTAGATCTTCCGTTGATAATCAGATCGCCGGAGGTATAATGATCCAATCCTCCGATAATATTGAGCAGGGTGCTTTTTCCGCATCCCGAATGACCGAGAATCGCCACAAATTCATTTTCCCGAAACGACAATGAAATTCCCTTCAATGCCGACACTGTGGTATCGGCGACAGTATAATCCTTGGTAATATTTTTTAATTGGAGCATAAATTCCCTTCCCGAAAAACAAATTGCCCGTCGAACGGACACATCACAGAAAATTTTAGCATTTTCCGCAAGGTCTGTCAATCGACGGGCATGAAATGTTACGGTTTATTTACATGTTCGACACATTGCGCCGCCCCATTCCACCACAACAAATCCCGTGCGGGTACACGGCGTCAGGGTCTGAGCGGGAATATCGATGGGTTCTTCAAGCGGGCGGTATGCCATAAACACGCGGAGAACGCTGTCCGGTGTCGGCGTCACGGTCAGCACGGCATGATCGGTGTACGCCTCGCGCTGGAAGCTGATAAGATTATACGGATTCTTTTTGAGCGGTTCGAGCCAGAACTCCAGAAACGCCTCCGTTTCCTCGGCGTTGAGTCCGAGAACGGACAGTTTTTTCCGCAAAAAGCGTTCGCTGTCCTCGCCGGACACGCAGAAGCCTTCGGAAAAATCATAGGAAAAATCCGCTTTGCCGTCCCAGAAAAGATACGGGTAGGTTCCCTTCTCGTCCGTCAGTGTGCCGTCCGGGTACGCGGTGACTGTCCAGCCGTCCCGATAAACGGGATAGGTATGCGTCAGCGTGCCGTCATAATCCAGCGTCACGGAAACCTCTGTTTCGGTTTCGGGATAGAGGTAAATCACCGGTTTATAGGTCATTCCCGGCTGAAGTTCAAAATCGCTCGGTTCCACGGTATTGGCTTTCAGATAGCAGACATTGTCCTCCGTGGAATAATAGCCTTCGCAGGTGACCTGCACGCGGTCGCCCACGCAGTAGTTTTCGTCCAGCTGTGCCGTCACCACATACCGATACGGAAGCGGAATGACCGGCACCGCAGTGAAAAATCCGTCGCCGATGTCCGTGATATCCATTGCCGAGGGCGATCCGATCAGATAATGAACCGTTTCGGTTTTCACTTCGACCGTCTCGCAAGGCTCCTCGGTTTCCAGCAAAAAGCAGCGTCCGACGGTATACTCCGGGTCACCGTCGTACACGATCTGCGCCAGTGTCAGCACGCCGTTTCGGTAAGAAACCGGGAGGTAGACCGTCGTCTCACTGTCGTTTTCAAACACGGCGGCAATCAATCGATGCGTTTTGAAAAACGCTTCGTCGTATTTTTTCGTTTCCTCCCGCTCGTCGAACAGTTGTTTCAGTTCCTCTGCCGTGGTAATCACCGTTGTCTGCGCCGTCATGTCACCGACGGTCAGTGTCTGTCCGACAAGCGTTTCATCAAGGGTATCAAACCGCAGGGCGGGCGCATCTTTGACTTTATACAGGCAATATCTTCCCGATTCGTTTTTCACCGCCAGGTACCGTTCGTCCTGTCCGAGAACGGCAAAATATTCGGTTCCGACCACCAGATACGACGCTTCGCCGTCCTTGGTCTGATACGTGTGCTTGGCGTTTTCAGGAATGGTCGCCGTCACTTTGCCGCGTGCCTCTCCGACTTCGGATTCGGGAACCTCGGTTTCGGTCTTTTGATACTGTCTGCCGTCCGCCTGAAGAAAATCCACCCAATCCACAATCTCTTCCCCGCAGGAGCCGAGAGCGCACAGGCAAAGCAGAACCGCCAAAAGCAAGCAAACGATTTTTTTCATTGTCACACCGCCTTTGTCTTTATTGTATACAAAGTCCTTCACAAAGAAAGTGTCAAAATCAAAGGCAAGTGTTGCATTTTTACCGTTTGCGGATCAAAAAAAGTTTGGAATCGTTCACTTCACTCGTAAAGGTGAAGCGGCGGTTTTCGTCGGTGCGGTAGAAATTTCCTTCGTCGTACAGATCAATCAGCATACAATCTTCGGGCATGGTCACCGTGCAGGTGCCGTTGCCGATGGTATTGACCGCCAAAAACGAAGAAGTAACGGAAAGTCCGTGACCGTCCTTGAAATAAATATGCGCACCCGCGCGTTCTGCCGCGTCACTGAACAGCGTGTACGGAATATTTCCCGCCGCGCAATAAAACGTCCGGTCTTTATACGCGCAGGCGACCTTGCCGTTGTCGTACTGTGCCAGCGTTTCCGCCGTCGGATCGGTGATTGCAAACAGCGGGGTAATATAGCCGCCGCGGGAGACATATTCTCTCGTGTAAATATAATTCCCGTTTTTGAAGCCAAATTCTTTTCCTTTATAAAACGCGGGAACCAGCCGATCGGTGGAAAACGCCTCGGTGTGCATTCCCGTCAGGCGGGTGATGTTCTCCGTCGAAAGTGTTTCGCCGAAGCCGTAACCCGGCGCGCCGACAAAGAATTTGTACTTATCCTTCAGTTCGTTTTCGATATATTCCGCAATTTCAGGCTTCGGATGTACCGCATTGAGAAACACGTAGAGTTTATATTTGTTTTTGTCCAACAGCGGCAGGTCGTTGAGGTTGAACACGTCGTACGGCGTGCCGCAGCGGCGCAGTTCATTCAGACTCATGCGCACGGTCTCGGTGAAAATGTCGCTGTTTTCCTGGTAGCTCAAAAAGGACATCGGGTCCACAAACACCGCCACCTCGGACACGTTTTTCCGCTCGATATACGACAGACGCTTGAAAATATCCAACTGATGGCGCAGCTCCACTTCATATTCGGGAGTATTATAATACCCGCCCATGAAGTCGAACCACCAATAGGTCGCGTGGTGTTCCATGGTCAGTGCCAGTTCGCGCCGCAGCACCTGGAACGATTCGCGCTGGGTATCATAGCAGTCCCACATATGCGTACCGCGTTCCCGAGCATATTTTGCCAGTTCCGTGCGGTGATCCATCTCGTGCAGATACAGTTTTTTATGCACCGCCAGCGAATCCACCGCCTGCTGGAAGGAGCTGACGTAATTGAGGAACCGATTTTCTTTATACGCAGCGGGCGAATACACCATGTCGAAATCGGGATTTGCCCAGCACTTTTCATACGCATTGGTCAGCCATGTGTTCTGTGTCGGGCAGGACATATCGATATATCCCAAAAACAGTCCGAGAATTTTTTGATGTTTTATGACCTTCTGTGCCTCGGCGCCGAAGAAATTGATCGTATCGGCAACGGCATTGCACGACCATTCCAGATACTTGTATTCCAAACTTCCCGCCTTGCGGAACGCCGTGTCGTCAATGCAGAAATTTTCGGGGACTTCGGCGTTCGGGTCGCCCAGAAATTCGCGCCACTTTTCCTTTTTCACCGCGTTGGCTTTTCCTTTTTCTTCGCAGAAAAACTCCGTGCACCAGCCAGCAGTAAAGCTGTACGAGAAAATGCGGTCGCCGTACTTTTCCTCCGCATAGGTGAGAAACGCCTTCAGGTACTCCGCCGCTTCCCTCTTCCAACGGTCGCAGAAAACCGCCTGACCGAGCAGCGAAAAGCTCGACGGATCCTCCGGGTTTTCCTCCTGCCACCATGACGAATTGTCCAAGGTCACCTGTACGTAAAAGTATCCTTCGGGCGCTTCCCGCATATAGTCCTGAATCTGCCTGTCAAATGCCGTGAAGTCATACTGTCCGTGTCCCTTCCAGCACTCGCCGTACCAGGAATAGGCGGTTTTTATGGAATTGATTCCCCCGCTGACGATCATCTGGAACAAACGGATGCCGCAGCGGTAAATATGCCGGATATTTGCCGGATAGAACCGATAGGTCCGATAAGCTGCCGGAACAAAACGCTCCCCATCAATTTCAAAAAACGGATTTCCGTGCTCTTATACGATTTTTGATACCATTTTGCTCACACCTTCGCTTTTTTCTTATATTATCACATAGTTTTCCGTTTTTTTGAACCCTTTTTTTGTGCGAAAATATTTGATTTTTTCGCTTGACATCGTTTTCTTTTTTCGGTATCATAAGAAAAAAGGGGTGATTTTTTTGCTTTACCTGTTCAACACCGACATTGCAGACAAAGACCTTGCCATTTCCGAAATCGGCACCAGTCACAACAAACGTTTTCACAAGTTCGGTCCGGTTTTGCGAAAAAAATACATTCTCCACTATGTCTTTTCCGGGTACGGGCAATACAACGGAATGCCGATCCATGCCGGCGAGGGATTTCTGATCGTGCCCAACGAATTGCAGACACTGGAATCGTTTGACGACCCNNCGGTTTCATTACTGGATCATGTTCGACGGCAAAAAAGCCGAAGAACTGCTGCTTCAGTGCGGAATCCCGCTGACCGCGCACAAATTCACCATTCAGAACCCCAAGCGTGTGCTTTTGGTTTTCCAGAAAGCCATGGAGACCAAGCTCTCGGGACGTTCACAGGATCTTTACTTCACTTCCGTTTTCTACGAGCTGCTATCCCTGCAAAACGTCACCACCGTTGCCCGTACTTCGCTGACGGAAAGCGCCAAGGATTTCATTGAGATCAACATTTACCGGAAGCTGACCGTCGAGGACATTGCCGCGCAATGCAACGTCAGCGCCAAGCATCTCTGCAAGCTCTTTCAGAAAAACGAGGGGATCAGTCCGCTTGCCTATCTGCAAAAGAAAAAATTTCTGGTTGCCAAAGACCTTTTGCTTTCCACACAGCTTCCTGTCAACGAAATTGCCGCCGCCATCGGGTATGACGATCCGTGCTATTTTTCCACGGCGTTCCGCAAACACGTCGGCGTTTCTCCGCGGGAATTCCGCGAACAACAGAAACTCGGCGAATGAATCCTATTGACTTTTTTCCCGGCGCAGGCTATAATATTTTTGTTTGCTTTGCGTCGCAGAGGTCTCTGTGGCGCTTTTGATTTTTGAGGGGGAATAGCATGAGTACAATTTCCGACACCTTCGGCTCTCTGGTTTTTAACGACACCGTCATGAAGGAGCGCCTGCCGA
>DLVP01000196.1:9334-9598 GCA_003445125.1 Oscillospiraceae bacterium
GGTTCCAGCCGATGACCGGCATCACCGCCGAAAAGCACGACAGCTTCATTTCGCCGATTGACGACGGACGCATTATCATGGAATTTTCCGGCAAGGAACTGGTCAAGGGCGAGTCCGACGCTTCCAGTTTTCCGTCCGGCGGTCTGCGCGCGACCTTTGAAGCCCGCGGCTACACGGCATGGGACCCCACTTCCTATGCGTTCATCAAGGATTCCACCCTCTGTATTCCGACCGCATTCTGTTCCTACGGCGGCGAAGCGCTGG
>DLVP01000007.1 GCA_003445125.1 Oscillospiraceae bacterium
AATCCCAACACCCCTCAGTCGCCTACGGCGACAGCTCCCCTCTTTGAAAGAGGGCAGCCATTGCGGGAACATACTGCGGTGCGGAAGAGAAACCGCAGTGGGAATCTTTCATTCTGAAAATTTACCGAAGGTGCAAAACAACAAACTTCCTGCCGCCTTTCAGTCCAGCGGGCTCCTTTCGTCACGCTCACGCGCGACACCTTCCTCTCGGAGGAAGGCAACGGTTGACAAATTGCGCTGCCGCAGAGGGAAAATGTGCGGATTTTCAGTTTTGAGTCTTGGATTTTTCACTTCTATTTCAGTTTTTCCAAGAACCCCAACACCCCTCAGTCGCCTACGGCGACAGCTCCCCTCTTAAAAAGAGGGCAGCCTACCGGTGTCCGACTGCGGTGCAAAAAAGAAACTGCGGCGTGAATCTCTTGTTTTAAAAGCGTGGACTTTCGGTTTTGAAGTCTTGAATTTTCCCTTTGCTTTCTCTGTGGCACAAAGGGAAAAATACGCACCAACAAAGGCTCCCTTGTGCAAAGGGAGCTGGTGCGGAGCGCCTGAGGGATTGCCGCTGAAACGCCGAAAAACCTCGGCTTTCTGCTGACTTTCAGTCCCGCAGGCTCCTTCCGTCACGCTCACGCGTGCCACCTTCCTCCCGGAGGAAGGCAACCGTTGACGCGCTGCGCTGCCGCAGAAGAAAAGCGTGCGGATTTTGGGTTTTGAGCCTTGGATTTTTCCATTTCATAGCGGGTTTTCCTCAAACCGCAACACCCCTCAGTCGCCTACGGCGACAGCTCCCCTCTTGAAAAGAGGGCAGCCTACTGTTGACCGACTGCGGTGCGAAAAAGTAACAACGGCGAAAATTTTCCCGCGGCGTTACGCGGCGCTGCAAGAGAATCACTGCAAGAGAATCATTTGTTACAAAAGAATCATTTCCGTGACGTCCTCGGTGCGGCAGAGCGTATACAGATACTTTTTGCGGCACTTGTGGCTGTCGAGCAGGAGAACATTCACCGGACTGTTCGCCATCACAATCCTACGCACGGCGCTCTGCTGTTCGTCGCTGTCGGTAATCAACCCGTCGTCGCTCAATCCCTCCGAGGAGAAAAACTCCGCGTCCACATTGAGCGGACGCAGAAATTCTTCGGCAATGCTGCCCACCGTGCACATATCGCGCTTGAAATAGTCACCGCCGACCAGCGTGCACGGGAGATTGCGTTCGGCAGCGGCAAGCAGGCTCATCACCGAATTGGTAATCACATGAATCTGTTTGTATTCCGCAAGCAGAGGAATCAGATAGAGGCAGGTGGAGGAGCTGTCGATAAAAACATTCATGTGATCGTGCAAATACGGCTTGGTTTTTTCCGCCAATGCCGCTTTTTGCTTTGCGTGAAGGTATTTTCTCAGCTTCACCGGGGCAAGCTCGCCTTCCTCGGGCGCAATCGCACCGCCGCGGTAACGCTGGATACAGCCCTCGTCCTCCAGCACCTTCAGATCACGCCGCACGGTCATTTCGCAAATGTAAAACCGCTTGGAAATTGCGGAAACGGACATCCGCTTTTGCCTGCGGAGAGTTTCCAGAATCTGCGATTGGCGTTCTTTAAGCATCTTTTTTCTCCTTTGCTTGTGCGGAAAAATGTTCGATTATCAACATTTCGAACAACAATTGACAATCTCGTGAAAAAAGTATATCGTGATTTCCTGTGAAAGTCAACGCAAAGGAGCGGTATTTGTGTTTGAGATCATTGTACAGGGCGTGGGGGCGCTGGGAATTCTGGCGAGTGTCATTTCCTTTCAGTGCAAGAGCCACCGAAGCATCGTCACCTTCCGAACAGCGAACGAGCTGTTGTTTGCGATTCAGTATTTCCTGCTCGGCGCGTATACGGGCATGGCGATGAACCTGATCGGCTGCGTGCGCAATACGGTATTTACGGAAATGGTCAAACGGGAAAAGAAAACAACCGGCGTTTGTGTGGCGTTCAGTGTCTTGTTTCTGATTATCACCGCCGCCACGTGGGCAGGACCGAAAAGCATTTTGGTGGGCGATGCCAAGGTGGTTTCCACGTTTGCCTACGGCAATAAAAATCCGAAGGTCGTGCGCGGGCTGACGTTTTTCACAAGCGCGAGCTGGCTGGTGTACAATTTGTCCGTGCGGTCGTATGCGGGGGTTTTGTGCGAAATTTTCACCCTGTCCTCGGTGATCATCGGCATCATCCGATTGGATCTTCCGAAGAAGTCGAAAGAAAATGCGTGAACGCTGACCGATAGAAAAGACCTGTGCTGTTTCCGGCACAGGTCTTGGATAATTTTCTGGGCGAGACGTGCAAACGAGAAAAATTGCAGTTTTCGTTGCCATTGCCGCACTGCAAATCAGTTTTCTTTTTCCAAATCCTTTTGCAGCGTATTGTGTATTTCTTCCCTCATACCGCAGGTCGTGTTATAATCATACCCCGTTCCGCGGTTTTTCACCCACAGGCAACGAGTTGCGTTGGTCAGAATGACCGCATAGAGATTTTCTTTCCGATTGAAAAACATTGACGTGCCGGTGTGCCCGCAATGTCCGAAGCTCTCTGTCGGAAACAGAGTTCCCGTCTGTGAGTACCGTTCATCAACAAACAACCACCCCAGCCCGTTTGCCTCGTCTCCGAGTAATTCCGTGTAATTCTGCTCTGCCATATCGTAGAGGTATTCCGGGTACAGCTTCGGCTCTTTTCGCATAATTGCATCACAAAATTTTTCCATATCTGCAAGCGTCCAGAATTGCGCCCCACTTCCGGCGATTCCTCCCATAGCATACACATTCTCGTCATCCACACGGTATTCCCCCACATTCCACCGACGGTAAGAAACAACCGCATTCGGCTCATCTGCCGCAATATATAACCCGCTCTTTTTCAAATCCAAATCCTTTTTGGTATTGCTCTCAAACGCTTCGTCCAACCGCATTCCGTACACTTCTTCCACAATGAATCCAAGCAAAATGTAAGCGTTGCAGGAATAGATTCTCCGTTTTCCCGGCTCATACGGAAGCGGGTTTGCGAAGATGGCTTCCGCGATTGCCTTTCTTCCCCGTCTGCAAACTTCCTGAGAAAGCCCACAGCGCACAATGCCCGACGTATGTGTCATCAGTTGTTTGACCGTGATGTTTTTTTCTTTCTCCGGTACATACGGGAAAAATTTTTCAAGCGTATCATCAAGTGACAGCTTCCCTGCCCCGATTGCTTTAAGAATCAGCGTCGCCGTCGTAAGCACCTTTCCCATGCTGGCAATGTCGAAATAAGTATCTGCATTGACGTTTTCGGAGAAAATGGCTGCCTTTTCCCCGTTTTTCATCAAAAGCACCGCATACGAATCCGGTACACCGTCTGCCCTCATTTTTTCCATCAGTTTTTTAGTCGCATCGAGAATCATGAAATCATCACCTCACCGACAGTATATCTATTTTCGGAACACAAAACAAGAGGATTTTTCGGATAAACAGCACAAAACGGTTGACTTCTCAAGTATTTGTGTTATCCTGAAAAAGGGGTGGTCTAATGTTCAAAGACTATGATACCGACACTTTAAAATTGCTTCAGGTTTTTTCGGCAACCGTGACCGAAAACGAGGAAAATAAGCATATCCATAGTTTCGGAGAAACCGAATTCTATCAATAATTGGGCATTAAGCTCCGAGGAGAAACGCGAATCAGCTACAACCGAAAAACTTTTTTGCTATCATGAAAACTCCGTGCTTTTTTTGCCCCGCGAAACATCCGACTGTGTGCCATATAATAAAGTCTACAAGAAGGCAGGCGTCGGCATCTGTATTTTTTTCACTTCCCAAACGCCGCTAACGACGGAAGCCGGTCTCTATGGGTTTTCCGATTTTTCCGTTGCCGACGCATTCCGGGAGCTTTTATCGGCATATCAAAAAAACGATAAATTGAAATCGCTTTCCTTGTTTTATAAGATTCTCGGTTTGCTTGACGAATCCGAAAAAGCAAAGCAAAATCGCCCATTCAATGCAGCTTTGGACTATCTGCAGGAAAGTGCGGGAAAATCATACGTTGATCTGAAGGAATTGGCTCAGTGGTTCGACTACTCTCCCGACGTTTTCCGGCATAAGTTTCGCAGGGAATTCGGCATTTCGCCGAAAAAATTCCTTTCTTCAGTAAAAATCAATCGTGCCAAAGAGCTTTTGCTCAACAGCGACGACTCAATCAATCAGATTGCCGCGACACTCGGTTTTGGCGACAGCAATTACTTTATTCGTTTCTTTAAAAAAGAAACGGAGGATACACCTGCACAGTTCCGAAAAAAATTTAAGGATCGGTTTTGAAGGAAAGAATTTTGTCTCATGCTTAAAAACCGAGACGCCTTTTAAGCATCTCGGTCTAGCAAAACCTTACTTACTATGGTCAAGCAATCTCTGCCAGTTTCTTCATAATCCGTCTACTCACCTCAAGATAATAGGCGGAATCGGCAGCTGACAGTTCACTATCATTCACGGTCTCAAGTTTACTCATCATATCAGAATACTTAGTCAGATAATCTGTCATATCTGCCAGCATAGATATCTGATTGGTTGAGTCTTTGTATTTTTTCATAAAGTCAACGTATTCATCGAAAAAGTGTTCATAGCTGTCCATCAATTCCTTAAATTCAGGTGTAACAAGTGAATTATCCTCATCGGACGAGCCTTCTTCACTTACAGACGGCTCTGTGGAATTGTCCGTATCTTCTTTCGGCTCATCAATACGAATAAACATTACACCATCGCCTTCATATTTCAATGAAATATGGTAGCCATCCGCATTATCAGCCCAAAAGTAATCATCGCCTTTGCTGTAATCAGAGGTAAAACCTGCATTTTCGCAAAGGCTTACATACTCATCATAATCGGTTCGGCTGGTCTCTGCAATATAGGCAACGAAACCATATGAGTGTTCCCATTCAATTTTTCCAACTGAAGATTTAGGAATGGGCAGCAGCTGGGCTATATCGCTTGTAGGCCACGTGATCTGACCATAGGCCCTCTCACTGTTTGCCGCCTCAGGTGAAGATGTTTTTGAAGCATTTTCGGATTTTTCACACGCCGACATACAGAAAAGTGAAATGACAACGAGTAAACCTACCAATAATTTTTTCATTTGCTGTTCCTCCAAAATAAAAAAGTGTGTACAACCGAAATCGTACACACCGAAAAATGCACGATTCCCATTGCTGCTACACAAATCTTGACGAAAAAAGGATACTCTCCTGATTCCATAAGCGGGACGGCATTTTTACCTTTTTTAGCTTATGGAAACAAAAGGGTATTATACCCCCTATAAAAAACAGAGAGTAAAATCCTACTTTTTCGCCTATTAAATTTGTGTAGCACATTTATTATAACACATCTGATCTTTTTTGCAAGAGTAAATGAAAAGAAAACAATAATTTCCGCAACATAGGAAAGAGACAGGCGGTCTGCGTCCGTCAAATTGATCCTCTTCAATAAAAATCGGGCTCTCTCCGGTCACCCCATTTCCCCTCTAATCCGCGCGCTGTTAACCCTTTCCCTTCGGTCGTGTCCGTCAGAAAGTAAAAAAGAACCACGCACCGTTTGGTGCATGGTTCTTTTTGGCTGCTCCTGTCAGGCTCGAACTGACGACACCATCGGTCAGAAACATCGGCGATTCGCCTCGCTGCGCTTGCGACTCGCCGTGTTTCTTCCGACAATCGCCCTCCCTTCCTCTGCCACCGGCAGCGGTCGGGCTCTGTCCAATTAACAGCCGCGCGGCTGTTAACCTCTCTCCCTTCGGTCGTGT
>DLVP01000206.1:0-1637 GCA_003445125.1 Oscillospiraceae bacterium
GCCGCCGCGCGGAACGTATCCGCCGCGCCGAGCAGCACTTTTTTGCCGTTTTGCGTCAGGTAATGTGCCATTTTTCCGATAGTTGTCGTTTTTCCGACACCGTTGACCCCGATAACCATGATTACCGACGGCTTTGTGCCGATTTTCAGCGCACAATCCCCATCCATCATTTCCGCCACAATTTCCTTCAGTAATCCTTTGATCTGCGACGGATCGGTAATTCCCTTTTTTTTGATTTCCTCGCGCAGACGGGCACAAATTTTCTCTGTGGTGGTCACGCCGACATCGGCGGTAATCAATAATTCTTCCAGTTCCTCGAAAAGTTCTTCATCAATTTTCGTGAAAGAATTGAACACGCATTCCACTTGCTTCACAAAAGAATCCTTTGTCTTTTGCAATCCCGCCTTTATCTTGGCAAAAAAGCCCATAATCCTTCTCCTTTATCCTATTTTTCCCATTTTGGATTCCAATTCCGAAACATTCAGCTCCAGCACCTTGGACACGCCCTCGTCCTGCATGGTCACGCCGTACAGAATATCTGCTTCTTCCATGGTACTTCGGCGGTGCGTAATGGCAATAAATTGCGTTTTCTCACTCATGCGCCGCAAATACGCCGCATACCGTGCGACATTCACATCATCCAATGCCGCTTCAATCTCATCGAGAATGCAAAACGGCGAGGGGTTCACGGTCAGAATCGCAAAATAAATGGCAATGGCAATCATCGACTGCTCGCCGCCGGAAAGAGCCGCAATATTCTTGATGATTTTTCCCGGAGGCTGCACTTTGATATCAATACCGCATTCCAGAATGTCTTCATTTTCCACCAGCTGCAATTCGCCCTGACCGCCTTCAAACAGCTGTGAAAAAATCGTCTTGAAACTGTGGTTGATTTTTTCAAACTTTTCTGAAAATTGCGACCGCATTTTTTCCGTCACTTCGAAAATCAGCTTTTTCAGTTCGGATTTTGATTTTTCAACATCCGCAAGCTCCGTTTTCAAAAATGTGTATCTTTCGGACACCTCTTTATATTCTTCAATCGCGTCCACGTTCACATTCCCGAGCGCTCGAATTTTATTTTTACAGCCGTTTAGCTCCGTGGATGTTTTATTCTCATCCTCCACGGGTTTTGCAATGGTTTCCGCCTGAGAACGTGTCAGCTCATATTCATCCCAAAGAGAAGCGATCATTTTATCATATGCCGCTTGCAAGGAACTCTTGCGTTCTTCCAGACGCGCCAGCTCGCCCGAAAGTGTCTCGCGCCGCGAAAGAACGTCTTTTTCTCCTGCCCGCAGCTGTACGGTTTTCTGTTCCAGCAATTGCCGTTCGTCCTGATTTTTGCGAATTTCTTCGGCAAAACGTGCAGTTTGTGCGGAAAGCTCCGACTCTTTGGTTTCATTTTCCAAAACCTGTGCAGTCAAAGCATCGATCTTTTGTTTTTGAGAACCGATCTCTGTCTCAAGTTCTTCCCGACGGTTCCGAACATTTTCCTTGGAAATCGTCAGATGCGCGATTTTTTCCCGCAGCAGTTGTTCGTCTTTGTCACAGGAAAGCTTTTCAAGATTCAGAGATGCCACTTGATCGGACAACCGTTTCTTTTCGGCGACAACGCGCTCGGCTTCCTCGGAAACCGCCGA
>DLVP01000206.1:1643-3873 GCA_003445125.1 Oscillospiraceae bacterium
TGATTTCCGAAATTTCTTTGCCGGTGCATTGGAAATTCTCGTTCAGCTCATGCTCCTCTTTTTCCCAGGAAGACAGACGCTCCGAAAGCGCAGACAGATTTTTCTCCTGCGTTTTTGTTTCGTCCCGAAGATCCTGCTGTTGCTTTTGAAGGTGGTTATATTCGGCGGTATATGCCGCCTCATCGCGGCGTGCCGTATTGATCTCGGCGAGAAGACCATCCTGCTGTGCGCTGAATTTGTCCAGTTCTGCCTTTGCGGACTCTTCCGCCGTCTTTGCAGACGAAAGTTCCTTTTGCAGGGTTTGAAGTTTCTCGGTCAATCGATTGATTTCATCCGCACGGCTGAGTATTCCGGCGCTTCGCTGTGCGGAGCCGCCGGTCATCGAACCTCCCGCATTGACTACCTGCCCGTCCAGAGTCACGATGCGGAATTTATATTGGCATTTTTTTGCCATGGACACAGCATTGTCCAGATCCTGCACCAAAACTGTTCTGCCAAGCAAAGAGCGAATGATCGGGCGGTACATTTCATCACAGGACACCAACTCGCTGGCGATGCCCACATAACCCATGGAATCCGCCGCTTCTTTTTCATTGAGCAAATTTCCGCGCACCGATGTCAACGGCAAAAACGTTGCGCGCCCGATATTGTTTCGTTTCAGATAATTGATGGCGGCTTTTGCGGCATTTTCATCCTCAACGACAATATTCTGCATCGCGGCGCCCAAAGCGGTTTCTATGGCGGTGGCAATCTCGGATTCCACACGGATCAGCTGTGCCACGGAACCTTTGATTCCGCGCAGCGCTCCTTCTTTTCCCTGTCTGATAACCGCCTTTACGCTTCCGGAGAAGCCGTCCATATTGCGTTCAAGATCCTTCAGGATGCCGATTCGCTGTTCGGTTTCATTCACGGCTCGCAGTGCCTGCTGTACTGCCTCGCGGCGCTTTTGAAACTTTTCGTTCAAGGTAGAGATTTTCATCTGATACCCTTGCTGCATATTCGTCAGTTCCTTGAGTTTTTCCTGTATTGCCTCCACAAGCTCGCGGCACTCCTGCGTCTCCGCAGACAAAGAATCCAAGTGCTCTTTTTTCTCCTTAAGAAGCGCTTTCCCATTTTGTACCTGCACGAAAAGCTGCTCTGCCAACGTCTTTCCCGAGGCAAGACGCAGTTGAACACCGGAACGTTCATTATAAAGTTGATTGAGCTTACGGTTCAATTCCGTTGCTTTTTCGTCCGTAGTACGGCTTTCGGTATCGCTGTGTTCAGACTTTTCCCGCAACGCAGCGATTTTTTCCTCAATTTCCGATTTCCGTCTTTGATTTTCGGAAATATCACGGTTCACAGACTCCATCTCCTCGCGGAGATCGGAATCTGTCAATCCGCGCAACTGTTCTTCTGCCTTTTGAATGGCTTCGCGGCAATGCACAATATCGTTATTCAAAACAGCGATATCCGCCCGTGTCTGAGAAATTTTTTCTTCGATTTCTGCGGTCTCACGGCGGCAATTGTCGGCATCCACGTTTTTTTTCTGCATATCCGCGTAGAGGGCATTGACCTCCTGTTCAATATTTTCCAATTTTTGCTGCAATGCCTCATAATCGGCGTTCACCGCAAAAATCTTGTCTTCGTGTTCTTTCATACGATTGTTGGAAGAATTCAATCTATGTATCCAAAGAGAAACCTCCAACTCTTTTTTTACCTGCATCAGTTCCAAATACTTTTTCGCCTTTTTGCTTTGTTCCTCCAAAGGTCCGACGCGTTCTTCCAGTTCGGACAGAATATCCAAAAGGCGTATAATATTCTCTTCCGAAGCCGCCAGTCTGCGCTCCGCGTCCTCTTTTTTATAGCGGAACTTGGAAATCCCCGCGGCTTCCTCAAAAATTTCACGGCGTTGAATCGGTTTCGCGGAGACGATTTCCGAGATTTTTCCCTGTCCGATCATCGAATAGCCGTCACGTCCGAGACCGGTGTCCATGAACATTTCATGGATGTCCTTCAAACGAACAGCGGCATTATTGATCCGATACTCACTTTCTCCCGAACGGTACAAACGCCTTGTAATGACCACTTCATCCGCATCTACGTCGTAGGAACGGTTCTGATTGTCGATGGTCAGCGAAACCTGTGCAAAACCGACCGGCTTCCGATTGACGGTACCGTTGAAAATCACATCTTCCATTTTGCTTCCGCGCAAAGTTTTGATGGATTGCTCCCCCAACACCCAACGCAC
>DLVP01000208.1 GCA_003445125.1 Oscillospiraceae bacterium
CAGAAAGAGGGCAAAAAGAGAATGCGCCAGCTTGGCACGGTCGAAGTGCCGCAGGAGGCATTCATGGCGGTTCTCAAGCTCGACTGAACACACTACCGCGGCGTGCCGTTCGGCACGCCGCGGTAGTTCTTTTGCCGTTTTCACAAAAAGCCGCGCGCCGCAGAAAAGTCTGCGGCGCGCGGCTGCGCTTCACATAATGCTTTCCACTTTCACCATGTTGGTGTTGCCCGACCTGCCGTCCACCAGACCGCCGGTCAGAATAATATGATCACCGCGCTTGAGTCCCAGCACTTCCTTTGCCGTGCGGCGGGCGTGATAAAACAGCACTTCGATTGAATCGAACTTCTCGCTCAGCACCGGGGTGACTCCCCACGAAAGTGCCAATTGGTACCACACGTGACGGTCGGTCGTCATGCCGATAATGTCCATCGGCGCACGGAACCGCGACACCATCCGCACCGTGATTCCCGACATAGAGCTGACCACCATGCCCTTTGCTTTGATATCGATTGCCATGCCGCACGCCGCGTGCGACACCGCGTCCAGCAGATTTTTGATCTTGAATTCTCCGGAACGGAACACGTGCGCATAGTCGATATGCTTTTCCGTCTCCTCTACGATTTCCACCATCGTGCGCAGCGTCTGCACCGGATATTTCCCCGCGGCGGACTCGCCCGAAAGCATCACGGCACTGGTGCCGTCATACACCGCATTTGCCACGTCGGAAATTTCCGCACGCGTCGGACGGGGATTGTGAATCATGGATTCCAGCATTTCCGTCGCCGTAATCACGCGTTTTCCGAGCAGGCGGCATTTGGTAATCAGAAACTTCTGAATCGCGGGAAGCTCCGCAAACGGCACCTCCACGCCGAGGTCGCCTCTGCCGATCATGATGCCATCACATTCGGAACAGATTTCCTCGATATTGTCAATACCCGTGCGGTTCTCGATTTTGGCGATGATGCTGATGCGATCGCCGCCGTGGTCGGCAAGAAACGTTTTCAGATCCACGATGTCCTGCTTTTTGGACACAAACGACGCCGCCACAAAATCCACGTCGTTCTCAATACCGAACAGCAGGTCCTCTTTGTCCTGCTCGCTGAGATAGACATTATTCAGCAATTTGTTCGGAAAGCTCATGCTCTTGCAGTCGGACAGCTCTCCGCCCACCACCGTGCGGCAAAAAATCTCGGTTTTTTCAATGCGCTCGACCTCAAAAATCACCAGTCCGTTATTCACCAGCACTCGGTCGCCCACCGACAGATCGTCGGGCAAGCCTTCATAGCTGACCGAAACGATCGACTCGTCTCCCACCACGTCCCGCGTGGTAAATATAAACGGGTCGCCGTCCTTCAGGGTGATTTTCTTGTTTTCAAACGTGCGAATGCGGTACTCCGGACCCTTGGTGTCCAGCATGATGGCAATCGGCAGATTCAGCTCTTCACGCACCTTCTTGATCATGTCAATCTTTTTCTGGTGATCCTCGTGCGTTCCGTGGGAAAAGTTCAGACGCGCCACATTCAGACCGGCACGGCAAAGCTCGGTAAACACTTCTTCCGACTCGCTGGCGGGACCGATCGTTGCGATAATTTTCGTTTTTCTCATTCTCGTCACCACTGCAAATTCAAATTCCGTTTTATTGTACCACAAAATCCGTCGTTTTACAACGATAAAGTGAAAAAAGTGTTCTTGACATTGACACGGAAATGTATTACAATTGAGGTAACACGAAAAGGGGGGCTTTCGGTGAGCAAAATTATTACCGTCGGACGTGAATTCGGAAGCGGCGGGCGCGAATTCGGTCGCCGTCTCGCAGAGGAACTCGGCTTTGAGTATTACGACAAGGAAATCATCACGGAAATCGCCAAATCCACCTCGCTGTCGGAAAATTATGTCCGTCAGGTGGTAGAACACGAGCCGCACCGTCTGTACCCGATCACGATCGGTCAGACCATCCCCTATGTGGGCGACTACGCGTTTCAGATGGAACAGTCGGTGTATCAGGCACAGCGCAAAATTCTTTTGGAAATGGCGGAAAAGTCCGACTGTGTGATTGTCGGACGGTGCGCGGACTATGTCCTGCGCGATCTGAAGCCGATGCGCATTTTCGTGTACGCCGATATGCAGAGCCGCGTGGCGCGCTGCATGGCGCGCGGAGACGGAGATCATCCCACGACCGAAAAGGAACTGATCCGTCAGATCAAAAAAATCGACAAAAACCGTGCCAAGTATTATGAATACTACACCGGGCAAAAGTGGGGCGCCAAGGAAAATTACGACCTGTGCGTCAACACGACCGATACCGTGATCAAGGACATTGTAATCCATATCGCAAAAATGCTGTAAACGCTTCGGGCGCGCTCTTTTAAAAAGAGCGCGCCCGATGGTTTATTTCTTTATTTTTTCCAAATCCGTCGCATAACAGAAATTGGCACCTGTGAGTTTGCCGAAAATGTATTTGTCGGATGCCGATTCGCACATCACGTACAGCTTGCCGTCAACCACGACGATTTCCTCCGACATCGGGGCGATTTTCATGTCCCCCGTGCGCGAAGCGCTGTCCAGCGCGTAAAAGGGCAGGATCTGTCCGAGAATGGTCAGGTCCTCCTGCTGCTGCAGGCGCGTGCGGTCGTAGACAAAAATATGTGAAAACGACGTGCCCCACGAGGTGGACACATACAACTCGTCGCCGTCAAACGCCATTCCCTGTGCCAGATCGGGCAGGGCATACGCAAACGCCGCTTCTCCCCGCACGCCGAGCGGCGCGGACGCATCCAGCGGATAGGCAATCGCCAGCGCCTGTGTATAATCGCCCGCTTTTGTGGTGAATTTATGAGTGTCGGGCGTGGGATAGCTGTTTTCCCGATAAAACTCGCCGACAATCAGATGTTCGCCGTCGGTCGTGACAAATGCGGGGGAAACATAATCTTCTTTTGACACCGCCGTGGAAAACACGCCGGCCGCATTCACCGACGCCCCGTTTTCCGCCGCGAGAATTGCCTCATAATCATACACATACAGGCACTGCCCGCCGCCGTCGGCAACATACACCCGCCCGCCGGCATAACACACGCCGCCCGCGTGTCCCGTATACGGTTCTCCGTTTTCTTTGGCAAGCCGCACGGTCTTTTCCGCGCTTTTCGTGCCGTTTTTCACCAGGTACAGCGGCGACGCTTTGCCGTTTTTGTCATACCCCGTCGTCAGAAACCGTCCGTCCTCCGCGGTGCAAAGTCCCTGCGGAATGAAGCCGCGGTTGATGTCGGGAATGACGAAGGCTTTTTCGCTGGCGCGGTAGTAATCACTCACCGGAAGCTGAAACCACATTTTGGCAATCAGTATCACTGCGGCAGCCAGCAGCAGAAGCCCGACGAGCAGGGTACTGAGTGTTTTTTTGAGCTTTGTATTCACGGAAATCTCTCCTTCCGGTGTTTATTGTATCATGTTCTCCGCCGTTTTGCAAGGCGCGAAATTTGTGCCGTTGACTTCGTCATTTTTCGGTGGTATACTGAATCGTAGCAAAGGAGTTTTGATCATGCAGGAAATTACACGCGCTTTTCTGACGGGCGAACGGGCGCTGTTCGCCTCCGAAAATCTGAAAATTACCGACTCGATCTTTGACGCGGGAGAGTCTCCGCTCAAAGAGAGCCGCAATATTGAACTGTACGGCTGTATGTTCAAGTGGAAATATCCGCTTTGGTACTGCCGCGATATTCTTGCCGAGGACTGCACCTGGTTTGACATGGCGCGGGCGGGCGTCTGGTATTCGCAGAACGTGACGGTGAAACGCGCCGCCATCGAAGCCCCGAAAAATTTCCGCCGTTGTAAGAATCTGACCCTGTCCGACGTGTCTTTCGCCGACGCCGCGGAAACGCTGTGGCACTGCGACGGCGCGGTGCTGGAGCGTGTGACCGCCAAGGGCGATTATTTTGCCATGAACAGCGAACACATGACCGTTTCCGACCTCACGCTGTACGGAAACTATTCGTTTGACGGCGTGAAGGACGTCACCGTCCGCAATTCCCGCCTGCTTTCCAAGGACGCCTTTTGGAACAGCGACGGAGTGACGGTGTACGATTCGTTCATTTCGGGAGAATATCTCGGCTGGAACGCCAAAAATCTGACGCTCGTCAACTGCACGGTTGAGAGCTTGCAGGGGATGTGCTACATCGACAATCTGGTGATGAAAAACTGCAAGCTGCTCAACACCACGCTGGCGTTTGAGTATTCCGACGTCGATGCCGACATTGTCGGAAGCGTGGACAGCGTGCTCAACCCCAAGAGCGGCATCATCCGCGCCGACCGCATTGACGACCTCAAAATCGAAAAAGACCGCGTGGACCCGACGAAAACCCGCATCATTCTGCGGCAGGAGGAAACAAAATGACTTTTGATTTTGACGCGGCGGTTGACCGCCGAAATTCCGGCTCCATGAAGTGGGACGTCGGGGAGCGGGAGCTTCCCATGTGGGTGGCGGACATGGATTTTCCAACCGCTCCCGCCGTGCGCCGCGCGATCGAAGCGCGCGCGGCGCACGGGGTGTTCGGCTACACCGACGTGTCGGACGCGTGGTATGACGCGTACTGCGGCTGGTGGAAGACCCGTCACGGCGTGACGCTTGAAAAAGACAGCCTG
>DLVP01000191.1 GCA_003445125.1 Oscillospiraceae bacterium
CGGTCACCGGCTGAAACCGACGTTCCAGCGCCGCATCTTTTTCAATATATTTTCGGTATTCCTGCACGGTGGTGGCGCCAATCAGGCGGATTTCCCCCCGCGACAGCGGCGGTTTGAGGATACTGGCGGCATCGATTGCCCCCTCCGCCGCACCCGCACCGACGATACTGTGAATCTCGTCGATGAACAGCAGCACGTTTTTTGCGCGTTTGACTTCCTCAAGGCAGCTTTTCACCCGTTCCTCAAAGTCTCCGCGGTATTTGGTTCCCGCCACCATGGATGGCACATCCAGCGAAATCAGCCGTTTATTTTTCAGGTTCTGCGGCACGTCGCCCGACCGTATTCTTTGCGCCAGTCCCTCTGCCACCGCCGTTTTCCCCACGCCGGGTTCTCCGATGAGGCAGGGGTTATTTTTGGTTCGGCGCGACAAAATCCGTATCACGCGGTCGATTTCCTTTTCCCGTCCGATCACAGGGTCGAGTTCCCCGCGCAGCGCCATCCGCGTCATATCCCGCCCATAGCGCGACAGCAGCGGTGTTTTTTTGTCCTCCTTCGCCGTCTCCTCGGGCGTTTCCTCGGAGATGGCGCGGTTGCGGTACAGAATCTCACGGCACTTTTCGTACAGCGTCTCCGGTTCAATTCCCATCTGCCGCAAAAACTGCATGGCGTAGCTTTCGTTTTCTTTGACCATTGCCATGAGAATATGCTCCGAACCGACGTACTTCTGTCCGAGCGAACGCGCCTCCGCCGCCGCCAATTCCAGAATTTTTTTTGCCCGCGGGGTGAAGTCGCGCGGCGTCAGCACCAGCGGCGTTCCTCTGCCCACGGTTTCCGTCAGCATCCTTTCCAGCGGTTCGGTCTCGACCGAAAACTCCCGAAGCACCTGTGCAGCCACCGAGCTTCCCTCGCGGATCAATCCGATCAGCAAATGCTCCGAACCGACATAGGTATGCCCCATTTCCGCCGCCGACCCGATCGCCTGATTCAGGGCGTCGTTTGCCTTTTGCGTGAACCCTCTGAACGTGAACATAGGCTCCTCCCTTTCGTCCTTCTTATCTTATGCTCCTATTGTGGACGGTTTGCGGGAAAAAAATCATTTTCTTTGTAACACCTTTTCCCCCATTCACATAAGATATGGTGTACCCCAAATTTTTGAAGGAGGCAACGCTCTATGTGCTGCAACAACAATTCCTGGTTCATTATCATCATCCTGCTGCTTTTGTTCTGCAACAACGGTACGTCCCTGCTGAATAACAACGGCTGCGGATGCGGATGCGGTAACGACAACAACGGCAGAAGCGGCAACGGCTGCGGATGCGGCTGCGGTTGCGATTGATCCTCGGCACAGTGAAAGCGGCGGTCGGAAAAATCCGACCGCCGCTTTTCTTTCGGCAGCACCGCACAATTCCAAGTGCCGATACAGCGGCGAAGCACGTTAGCTGCTAAGCAAAAAGCGCAGAGAATACTTTGTGTATTATCGAGCATTTCTGCAGCGCAGATGACGTGCCGCAGCCACCGCAGCGTTTTAAGCCGTCAGGCGGGAATTGTGCGGTACTGCCTTTATTCTCCTATATAAGTAAAGCGCGGCTGTGAGGTTCCGTCGCGCTCCACGGTTTCCTCCCACATGGACGCCGGGCGCACCCAAAGCTGCGTTTTGTCGCCGTAAAGCGCCCGATAGACCACCATTTCTTCCAGCGTTTCGCTGTGCTTTGCCGTACCGATGACCTGATATTCGTTTCCTTTGAAGTGGCGCCAGCGTCCTTTTCGGATCATTGCGGGTCTCCCTTCTTTTTCAGTTTCACTTTATTTCCCTTTTCGTCCACGACATACATATTTTCCAGCTGCTCCCGCAGATTTTCCCGATACGCCGCGATGAATTCCTCGCGCAGGCTTTTCTGCTCGCACATTTCCTCCGCGGTCAGCTCCGCTTCGCGCGCTTTTTTCGCCAGTTCACTGATCCTGTCCAGCTTTTTCTTTTCCATGAACTCACCTCTCCTTTATTATAGCACAGGCGGCAGGCGGCGTAAAGGCTTGACGAAAATGTTTTTTTGCGGTATCCTCTTGTATATAGTAAAAGGAGGGGTGCTTTTTTGGAAAAACAAACACCGACCATCTTTTTACCGACACCGGTCAGAAACGTCATGAACCGTCTGCAAGGCGCGGGGTTTGAAGCGTTTGCCGTGGGCGGTGCCGTGCGCGACGCCTTGCTCGGACGTCCTGTTCACGACTGGGATCTGACCACCTCCGCCACGCCCGAGGAGGTCAGGCGCGTGTTTTCCGATCTGCCCGTATTGGAAACGGGAATCAAGCACGGCACGGTGACGGTGCTGATCGGGCAGATGCCGATCGAAATCACCACCTTCCGCACCGAAAGCGGCTACTCCGACAAGCGGCATCCCGATTCCGTGGTTTTTTCCTCCTCGGTGGAGGACGACTTATGCCGCCGCGATTTCACGGTCAATGCCATTGCCTACAACGAAAGCCGCGGTCTGGTGGATCCTTTCGGCGGCGCGAAGGATCTTCGGCATCGGATCATCCGCTGTGTGGGCGACCCGAACCGCCGTTTTTCCGAGGACGCGCTGCGAATCCTTCGCGCCGCCCGTTTTTCCTCCGTACTCGGTTTTTCCATCGACGCCGACACCCTCTCCGCCGCCAACCGCTTGGCGCCGGCCTTGCGGGACATTTCCGCCGAGCGGCTGTTTGCCGAGCTGAAAAAGCTCCTATGCGGCGAGAACGTGCGGGAGGTACTGGAACTCTGCCGCAGGATACTGTTTGCCGTCATTCCCGAACTGAAGCCCTGCGACGGATTTTTGCAGCACAACCCGCACCATCTCTATGACGTCTACGGGCACATTGTCCGCAGTGTGGAGGCAATCGCGCCCGACCCCGTGCTCCGTCTGGTCATGCTCCTCCACGACATTGAAAAGCCCGCCTGTTTTTCGGCGGATGCCGACGGCGTGGGACATTTTTATGGGCATGAGAGAAAAAGCGCACAGACGGCAGGGAACATCCTGCGCCGTCTGAAATGCGACAACCGCACCCGCGAGGACGTGGTATTTCTGATCGAAAAGCACATGATCCTTCTCGATCCCGATCCGAAGCTGATGCTGCGGCGGCTGAACCAATACGGCGAACGGCGGCTGAAAATGCTGATTGCGGTACGGCGCGCCGATGCGATTGCCTGCGGGACGCACGGGGACGATCTTCCGCAGATTGACGCCTGCGAAGTTCTTGTCGAACGTCTCTGCGCCGAAAGGCGGTGTTTTTCGCTGAAGGATCTTGCCGTCAACGGGCATGATCTGACCGCCAAAGGGTTTTCGGGCGAAGAGATCGGGCGTGCGCTGCGGCTGCTGCTGCAAAGAGTGATGGACGGCACGGCGGAAAACAGCCGCACCGCCCTGCTTGCCGAGATCGACACGCTGACGCATGAGTCTCTTTCCGAATGTGAAAAATGAGGGTTTCGCTGCGCGCCGCCGCTTCGGGCGGCGCGCAGCATCCCGGCAGGAAGCGGCATTTCCCGGCACGACCGGAGTGCTAACGTAAAAAGCAATCGGCGCAAAGTCCTGCGGACTTTGCGCCGATTCCGTTTTTATTCGTGAACCTTGACGAGTTTTCCGCCCGCCAGACGGGATTCCTCCGCCGCGATGCCGATCAGGTGACATTCCAGCGAATTTTCCAGCGACGTGGGGCTTTGTGCATGATCGACCACAATGTCATACAGCGCCTCGATCAGCCGCTGATCTCCGCCGCCGTGACCGTGTCCGCCTTCCATGAGCGAATCAAAGTCGATAACCTGCATTTCCTTTCCGTAGGGACGAACCTCGATGGCGTTCAGGCGCTCGTCCAGCAGCAATTCGCCTTCGGTGCCGAACAGATTGATCCGTCTGCCCATTTCGGCGGCAAACACCATTTTCAGCACTGCCGTCACGCCGTTTTTGAAATTCATCTGCAGCAGCTGGTGATCCACAACATGCGGGTTTTCCTCCACGCCGCACAAAAAGGCACAGCGTCCGAAGCATTTTGTCCGCAGACCCTCGTAAAGATCCTCCTCGGTGGTCGGCTTTTTCAGCGATACCTTATTAAAGGGCCAGACGAATTTCGGACATCCGCGTTTGTGGAAGCCTTCAATATAAATTTTCTTTGCACTGTAAGTACAGGTGTCCACGTGCGGACAGTCAAGGCACCGCTCGGCAGCGTCCTTCGGCGCATTTTCTTTTCTGAACAGGGTTTCGCCGCCGATCGAAGTGACCGTATCGCACTGCGCGCCCGCGTAATACTGCACCAGATCCATATCGTGACTGCACTTGGCAAGAATGGTCGGATAGGTGGTATTGCCGGTTCCCGCCTGCAGGCGGACATACGCCTGTGCCATATGCCAATACGCCACACGTTCCATCGCGTCAATGGCAATCAGCTTTCCGATTACGCCCGAATGCATCAATTCATAGAGCTTTTCGTACATCACGCCGTAGCGCAATTCATGACAGACGACCACCGTGCGTCCGGTTTCGCGCTGGGTTTTCAACAGCTCGTAAAGCTCGTCCCGACGGTCGCTGATCGGCTTTTCGAGCAGCACGTCATATCCCATTTTCAGCGCACGCACGCACTGGCGCACATGGACGGTATCATAGGTGGTGATGATCAGCGCATCTCCGCGCTTTTCCTTGAAAAAGTCCTCCTCGTTGTCGAAAAGCACACGGTTGTCCAATCCCGCCAACGTGTGCATTTTGTCCAACTGTTCGCGCGACAGATCGCAAGCCGCCGTGATCTCAAATTTTTCAGGGGCACGCATCATCCCTTCGGCATACCCGAAGCCGCGACTTCCCGCTCCGAGAATTGCCACTTTCAAACGCTGTTTCATACTCGACCCTCCTGTGGTTTTCTACTGTCATTATAGCCCCGCTCCCCGGGGAAAACAATGGCAAAGTCCGACCGAAAATTGGACTTTTGCGACAGACGATTGACAAAATCTCCGCGGATGTTATAATGAAATCAGAAGGGGGCAAACCTGTATGCTGACATTTTCCGAACTCGGAGAACATCTGTTTTCCGTCTCCGATCTGTTTCCCGTGGTGCAGACGGCAAGCGTCAAAAGCCGTTTCATCCCCGCCACGCCGCGTCCGACCGACGCGTTTCTGCTGTTTTCGGGAACCTCGGGCGTGTGCTACCAAAACGATCTCCCACCCCTGTCCGTACCGCAGGGGGCGCTGGTCTATATGCCGCGGGGCTGTTCTTATATGTGGGAAATCGAACCCGCAAAGCGCGCGGAAAAACCGGTGCAGTATCTGTTTGAATTCACCCTGCGCGAGCTGCCGTTTTCCCGCGACGAAACCATCAAACGCGCGTTTTTCCAGCAGGATGCCCCGGGGGAGCGGCTGTCGTTCGGCGATCGGGTGACGGTGGTCACCGTCCGACACGAGGAAATATACCGCAAGCTGTTTCTCGCACTGATCCGCGCGTTCAATCAGCCCGAAGCCTCGCCGCTTTCGGTGTACCGTGCGGTGTACGAGCTGTTTGACACTCTGTCGCAGAACCTGCGCGCCGAAGCGCATTTTCTTTCCGATTTTCCCTCGCTTCAAAAAAGCGCGGCGCTTTTGGAGGAGGACAAAATGAGCATGGCGGAAATTGCCGAAGCGTGCCATGTGGGTGTGCGCTGTTTTGAACGGCGGTTCCGTGCCGCCTACGGATGCACGCCGACCGAATACCGACAGACTGCCCGCATCTGCCGCATCAAGGAGCTGCTTCACGACGAAAAAAAGACGCTGGAGGAAATTGCGGAAAAAAGCGGGTGCTGTGACTGCGGCTATCTTTGTCGTTTTTTCAAGGTTCAGACCGGCATGACCCCCGGAGAGTACCGCCGGATGTATCTGAATCAGACGCGGCATTTTCCCGCTTCGGCGGTGACAAAAGCATAGATTTTTTCGGGACGGTCTGCGGACCGTTCTTTTTTTTATCGCAAAAATGGCAGAAAATGCCATTTTTGCGATAACATTCTCCGTTTTGCCGTGATATAGGCGGGATGTCCGCGGGGAGGGTGCGGGCATCCGAAAGAAAGGAGATACTTATGGCTCTACTGACTTTTGACGGAGTCAACATTCACTACGACCCCGTCACCTTTTCTCTGACGGCAAGCGAACGGACACACACGGTCATTTCCCCGCTCGGACCGCACGCAGTGCAGACCTTGGGAAACAACGCCCGTGTGCTTTCCTGCAGCGGACGGTATCCCCGTGCCGACGGCGCGTTTCTTTACAACCGTCTGCGTCCGCTTGTGGGAAAGCGCGCCCGCGCACTCGTCTGCGAAACCGACAGTTTTTCCGCGATTCTCACCGAAATTTCCGTGACCGGCGACACGGAGGTGGGCGTGCGGGTGAAGCTGACCTTCACCGAATCCTTGCCCGCGGAGGTGACCGCCGATGCCGATTAACCTGACCGTCACGGCAAAGACTTCCTCGGGACAGGCAGTTTCCCTGCCGATGCCGATGCGGCTGAAGCTCGACCGCAGTGTGGATCGTCCCGCCGACATTCTGACTCTGTTTTTCCCGTTTGACACGCCTGCCGACAATCTGTCGCGGCTGTCCCTGCGGGGGGACATCTATTTTGAAGGACTGGTGGACGAAACGCGGCTCATGCAGACGTCGTCGGGAAATTTTCTGCGGATCATCTGCCGCAGTCTTGCCGCGCTGCTGACCGACAACCACGCCTACCCCACCACGCTTGACAATCCCACACCCGACAGCATCATACAGATGTACTGTCCGTTCATGGGATTTCTCGGGTTCAAGTACGACACCTACACACCGCTGACGACCTTCACCACCATTCACGGCACTTCCGTATGGAAAGCCGTGGAAGCCTACTGTATGCAGGCATTCGGCTGTCAGCAGCGGGTGACCAACGACGGCTATCTCACCGCCAAGCCCTACGCCTCGCAAACCGTCCACACCTTCGGGAGCGGTGCGCATCCGCTGTACAGTCTGGAGCGCATCATCGACCGCACAGCGCCGATTTCCGCCATTTCCGTGCGGGACGCGGAGGGCGATTATTCCCTTGCTGTTCTCAACAACGACGCGCCCGCCGACATCCGCCGTCAGCGGTACGTTATTCCCGCTTCTCCCTGGGTGAACGACCGCGCGCGTCTGGCAACACGCATAATTCGCCAATCCATGCGCGATTACAAAACCGCAGAGCTGACCTGTGACGTGTTTTCCGGCGTCGAACTTGGGGACAAGGTGCAATTGGCGGGTGACACCGATCAGACCGACTGGCGCATCGGAAGGATTCTGATTTCCGCAGACGAAAACGGAGCAATCATGAGGCTGAGACTGGTGAACGGGGAGTTTTTGAAGCTATGATTCTCTGCTGTCCTTCCTGCGGTTGGGAATACAACCGCGCACTCGGTCTTCCCGACGAGGGAATCTTTCACGACTCACCTTTGCCCGACGGCTTTGTCTGCCCCGTGTGCGGCACGAAAAAAGAAAAATTTCTGCCGCAAAAATAATTCGCGCGCCCCCTTTTCCTTGTGCCGAAAATGTGGTACAATAAGGAAAAGGGGGCGCGCTTTTTGTTTCGACCGACCGATGTTTTCGACCATCTCTGGGATATTTCTCCCGATTATATCCAAAAAAATCACATCCGTGCGTTTTTTCTGGACGTGGACAACACGCTGACCGCGCACAACAGCCAAACCGTCCTGCCTCAGGTGCGGCAATGGCTGGACGAACGGAAAAAGGAAGGCGTCCTTCTGATTCTTCTGTCCAACAACACGCCCGAACGCGTGGCGCCGTTTGCCGCGGCGCTCGGCGTGGATTTCGTCACCGGCACCAAACCGCGGCGCGATATCTACGAAGCCGCCCTGAAAAAAGCCGGCGTGCCGAGAGAGGCGGCTGCCGCTGTCGGAGACCAGTTTTTCACCGACGTATGGGGTGCCTCCCGCGCCCGCATCCGTTGTCTGCTGACGCGCCCGCTCTCCCGTGACACCAACCGCTTCATCCGCTTCAAGCGTGTCCTTGAAAAGCCGCTTTGGAGACTTTATGCAAAGGAGAAAACCCAATGATTCGTTTCGGAACGGCGGGAAACGCCGACAGCTTTTACACACAGGGCTATAAATCTACCGCGCAAGCCCCCGAATACATCCGCAAAATGGGAATCAACGCCTATGAATACCAGTGCGGGCGCGGCGTGCGCGTCAATCCCGAACAAGCGCAGAAGCTGCGCGAAAATGCGCAAAGGCTCGATGTGAAGCTCAGCCTTCATGCGCCGTATTTCATTTCGCTGTCCTCGCTGGAGGAAGAAAAGCGGAAAAACAGCATCGGCTATATTCTCGAATCCGCCCGCGCCGCCCGACTGATCGGCGCCGACCGTGTGGTGGTACATTCCGGCTCCTGCTCGAAAATCAGCCGCGAAGAAGCCCTCGCGCTCGCCTGCGCCACCTTGGGCGAAGCGGTAGAGGAGCTGAAGAAAAACGATCTTTACGACATTCATCTCTGCCCGGAAACCATGGGAAAGGTCAACCAGCTCGGCACGTTGGACGAAGTGATGCAACTGTGCCTGTTGGATGAACAGTTGATTCCGTGCATCGACTTCGGACACCTCAACGCCCGCACCTTCGGCGGGCTGCGCACCAAAGAGGATTTCCGACAGATTTTTGAAACCGTGAAAAACACCTTGGGTGAGGAGCGCATGAAACACTTCCATGCGCACTTTTCCAAGATCGAATACACCGAAAACGGCGGCGAGAAGCGGCATCTGACCTTTGCCGACCAAACCTTCGGTCCGGATTTTGAGCCGCTCGCCGAGCTGCTTGTCGCCTATGGCTGCACACCGACGATCATCTGCGAATCCGACGGCACGCAGGCAGAGGACGCCAAAGCCATGCTGGACATCTATCTTTCCAAAGGAGGCACTTTATGAAAATTCTTCTGATGAACGGTCCCAACCTCAACCTCACCGGCACCCGCCGTCCCGAAATCTACGGTCACGAAACGCTTGCCGACATCGTGGAGCAGGTGAAGGCGGAGGGAAGAACGCTCGGCGTGGAGGTGGTGGATTTTCAGTCCAACCACGAGGGCGATCTGATCGACCGTCTCCATGCGGCGCGCGGAGAGTGCGACGGCGTAATCCTCAACGCGGGCGCGCTGACACATTACAGCTATGCCCTGCGCGACGCGATTGAAGCGATCGAGCTTCCCTGCATCGAGGTTCATATGTCGGACATTCACGCCCGCGAAGATTTCCGGAAAATCTCCGTCATCCGCGACGTCTGCTGCGAGCAGATCTGCGGACACGGAAAAATGAGCTACCTTATGGCACTTCATGCCCTGAAAAACAGAATAGGAGAATAAATCATGCGTATTGAAAATCTGCAAAAAGTTCTTCCCGAACATACCGCCGCACTGGTTACCTCCGGCGACAACCGTTTTTATCTGACGCATATGCGCTCCAGTGCGGGGGTCGTGCTGGTAACACGCGAACAGGCGTATCTGATCATCGATTTCCGTTATATCGAAAAAGCGAAAAAAACCGCCTGCTGTGAAGTCCTTCTCATGGAAAACACCTCCGAACAGCTCAAAGAGCTGGCAAAAAAGCACGGCGTAACCGATCTGCTGGTGGAAGTGGACGAAATGAGCGTGGAAACGTTCGGCGGCTACAAAAAATCCCTTGCTCCGCTCACGCTGTCCGATTCCCCGCTCCTTTCCGACACTCTGCGCCGCCTGCGCAGCATCAAATCCCCCGAAGAGCTCAAACTCATCTGTGACGCGCAGAAGCTGACCGACGACACCTTCACC
>DLVP01000193.1 GCA_003445125.1 Oscillospiraceae bacterium
TATTTCATCAATCTTGCCGGACGTCTGGAAGAAATGGGTGCCGATGTCATCTGCATCAAGGACATGGCAAACCTGCTGCTGCCGTTTGAGGCATATTCGCTGGTCAAAAAGCTCAAAGCCAACATCCGTGTGCCGATTCATCTGCACACCCACAACACCACCGGTACCGGCGACATGACCAATCTGATGGCTGCCCAAGCCGGCGTGGACATTGTGGACTGCGCACTTTCTCCGCTTGCCAACGGTACCTCACAGCCGGCGACCGAATCGCTGGTTGCCACCCTGCAGGGCACGGAGCGCGACACCGGACTGGATTTGAAAAAGCTCAGCGAAGCAGCGGCACACTTCCGCAAGGTTGCTCAGAAGCTGAAAGAGGAAGGCTTCCTTGATCCGAAGGTTCTTTCCGTGGACACCAACACGCTGTTGTACCAGGTGCCGGGCGGTATGCTCTCCAACCTGATTTCTCAGCTCAAGCAGGCAAACGCCGTGGACAAATATTACGACGTGCTTGCCGAAGTGCCGCGCGTGCGCAAAGATTTCGGCTATCCGCCGCTTGTGACGCCGACCAGCCAGATTGTCGGTTCCCAGGCAGTGCTCAATGTGCTGTCGGGCGAACGCTACAAGATCTTCACCAAGGAATCCAAAGGCTTGCTCCGCGGTGAGTACGGTCAGCTTCCCGGCAAGGTCAACGAGGAAGTCCGCAAGAAAGCCATCGGCGATGCCGAAGTCATCACCTGCCGTCCTGCTGATCTTCTGCAGCCGGAAATGGAAAAATACCGCGAGGAATCCAAGGGTCTGGCAAAGTCCGACGAGGATGTCCTCAGCTATGCACTGTTCCCGCAGGTTGCCGAGAAGTTTTTCAAGGCACGCGACAACAAGCCCGATCCGAATGCGGTTCGCGAGCTGTTTGTCGAAGATCTTTCCCTGTAAAACGGTCTGTTTTCAGCCCGCCGATTCAATTCAATCGGCGGGCTTTTTTCGTCCGAAAACGGAAAATGCGAAACGGATTCTGTACAAAACGGCAAAGCGGAACGTCTCAGAAAATGCGGCAGCAAAAAATAAGACAAACGGCAGCGCGGGAAAAGCGGACAAAACGGCGGCAGGACAAACGAACCGGCGTGAATTTTGCTGAAAAAGCCGTCGGAAGCGGAGGTGCCGAAAAGCGAAGAACGAAAGCGGCACAAAACGTTCGGAGGCGGGCGTGAAAGCACAAATACTGCGAAAAACCGAAATCCTGCTGCCTTTTATGCCGACACGGAGGACGAAAATCAAAGGCAAAGACGGGTTTGCAAGCCCCGGTGTTTTGAGGTTTTCAAATCTTTTCGTTTTTCTATTGACAAATCAGTTTCGACAACTGTATAATATAAGTAAGATACGACATTTACTAAAAGGAGGTGCTACCCGTGAGCAAAAAACTCATTCATCTTCCGAACTCTGAACTGGAGCTGATGATGATCCTCTGGGATGCCGACACTTCACTCACCCGCGCACAGATCGACGAACAGCTCGTCGGAAAACAAACGTGGGGACCCACCACCGTACTCAATCTTCTGGCGCGTCTGGTGGACAAGGGATTTGTCGCCGTGGAGCAAAACGGCAAAGGAAAAATGAACTACTACACCGCCATCATCTCCCGCGACGAGTACATACGCTTTGAAAGCTCCACCGTCATCGGACGGCTGTGCGCCAGCTCGGTCAGCAATCTGATCACCAACCTTTATGAAAATCAGAGCATCGACGACCGCGAGTTGGACGAATTACAGGCGTTTCTTGATTCGGCAAAGAAAGGAAAATGAGCATGGAACAGCTTTTTCTTTCCGTCCTCGGCATCAGTGCCGGCACTTCGGTGCTGATTTTTCTGATGCTCCTCACCGTGCCGCTCTTCGGCAAACGGTACCGGCAAAAATGGCGCTATTGGGTCTGGCTTTTATTGGCGGTACGGCTGTTGATTCCGTACAACATTCCGCTGACCGTTCCCGCTGTCAGCGTCCCGCTTCCCGAAAAAACCGTGACGATCCGTCACAACACGCCCGATCTTCCTCTTGACGACGTGATTCCCTCCGCGCCGAAGGGCGAAGAAACGCCGATTGACGTCGATCTGCCTACGGAGACGATCCCCGTTCCCGCAGAGACCCATCCCACGGTGACCCCTGCGGAAAAAACACCCGCCGTTTCGGAAAACACGGTGACAGTCATGCAGATACTGACCGCCGTCTGGGCTGGCGGCGTATTGGTATGCGCGGCTTTTTCATGGATTTCCTACCTGCATTTTCTGCACCGCGCCCGTCGCTGGAGCGCACCCGTTTGTGACCCCGGTCGGCGGTCGCTTTTCGAAGAAGTGAAAAGCGAGCTTCATATCACGAAGTCCGTCGGATTCTATCAGAGCGCGTTGATCGGCAGCCCGCTGATGGTCGGATTTTTCCGCCCGACAGTACTTTTGCCGAAGCGCGAAATTTCCGAGGACGATCTGCGCATGGTGCTGCGGCACGAGCTTCTGCACTACAAGCGGCACGACTTATGGTACAAACTGGTCTTTGTCGCGGCAAGAAGCCTTCATTGGTTCAATCCGTTGGTTTGGATTCTTCTGAAAACCGCCGATCGCGATCTGGAAATTGCCTGCGATGAAGATGTGGTAAAAAACCGCGATTCCGATTTCCGCCACCACTACTGCGAGACGATTTTGCGCGTGGTTCGCAGCGACCGCGCTCGCAAGCCGTTGTTGTCCACGGGCTTTGCCATGAACAAATCGGTGATGAAGCGGCGTTTCCTCTGCGCGTTGGATCAGAAGCCCAAGCGCATCGGTGCGCTGGCGCTGGCAATCGTTTGTCTGTCTGCCGCCGTCTGCGGCACGCTGATCGGCTGTGAGCAGCAGAAAGACCCTTCGTCCGACAGCCCGTCGTCCTCGGTTTCTTCCGAGCCCGGAAGCTCTTCGGAGGACTCGTCGCAGCCTTCCTCCGGCGAGGAATTGCCGCCGGTGACGCTTTCTGAAGAATACCAAAAATCTTCCTATGACGTACTGCACGGCGAAACCTTTCCCTTCCGGGAAAACGCACCTGTGACCGATTTCATGCAGACAAAACGCTGTGTGGAATATCTGAAAGAATCTTACCCGAACATTGACGACTGGGAAGTGATGGCGCAATTTTCCACCTACCATCGAAGAATTTACGAAAATTTCGGTTCCGAATGGTGGACGTTGTACCGCTATGTGGTGCTGGTCACCAATCAAAGCGGACAATTCAATGTACTGACGCTCTGCTATGATTCCTCTTACGAGCTGGAAGACCGTGTTATCACCAGTATCGGTGTAGATCTCGTGTCCCGCAGCACCGCTTCCTGGGACAGCGCCGACATAAGCAAGCTGAAAAATGCGGAAATATTCTGTGCGGGCGGGCAATATTCTTCCACCTACTCGCTGTATCTTCCGAAAGAGAAAACCCTGCTGCTTTGCCGCGGCGAATCGCCAAT
Source organism: Oscillospiraceae bacterium (assembly GCA_003445125.1). Lineage (GTDB taxonomy): Bacteria > Bacillota > Clostridia > Oscillospirales > Ruminococcaceae > UBA11540. The sequence continues at coordinate 3,469 of DLVP01000193.1, forward strand.
CATTCAGATTGACGGCGTGAATCCCGAAAACCGCTTTACCGTCAGCGTCTGTTACGGATTGCCGATTCCCGACGGAGTTGACAATGTGTTCCGCGGATACTACGACGATCCTTCCAAAGCGCATCTTGTCCTGCAAAGCGGTTCTCAGGTCACCGATCTCGGCGCTTTCCAGCAATATGCCAAATGCACTTTCGGAGACACGGAGCAGGTGCTGCTCCTCACCGACAACGGCATCATCGCCTACAATTGGAGCAGCGGCATTCCGCTGACGGAAGCCTACACCATTCCCGCCGAAAAGATCACTTCGGGAAAGCTGCATTTCTGGGATCACAACAACTACGAGGTCATCACCGACCGCAAAAACGATAACCGCCATGCGGTGATGTACTACGACGAATCGGAGAAAGAGCCGACCATCTGTATTCTGGCGTTTGATTCCGAAGGAAACATTCTGTCAAAATCCGACACCGGCATTTCCTCCGCCGAGGTCAACGACAGTGTTCCCACCTGGGGACTGACCGCGCTGTCCGGCGGTGTGGCATATTTCAACTATCAGCATCCTTACGGTTACTCGATCACCTACGCCACAGACATCCGCGAAGGAAAGAATCACACGCCGCAGGTGGTCAAATATAATTTGCCGGATGATTACTACACCTTCACCGACTCTGTGGACGTTTCCGACGCACAGATTGAGGAAATGCTCATCCTGTTCGGCGCCGAAAAGGGCGCAGACGGCAAGCTCTATACGCAGGAGCGCAGTTTGTACCACTTGGAAGGATTTTCGCCGAGCAGTATGCCGGAGGCACTCTATCTGTGGCGCTGTTACAGCTATTCCCGTTTTGACGGGCTTACCGACAGCGAACGCGCGGAAAAATACCGCCACCCGGACGGAAAATCCAAAGGATTGTTCTTCCCTGAGAAAGAATACTGCGCAATCAACCTCAAATATTTTCAGAATGAAGGCTATGGGAAAACATTTGACAGTACCTACAACGGATTTTGGATGAGCAGTGATGCCATTCCGGGACTCGGCGGAAAAGACCCCATTACTGTGGATCGTATCATGGAAAATTCCGAAGGAACAGAAAGCGAGTTCAAGCATTTGCGGATTTACTTGACTCTTACCAAAGAAAACGGCAGCACTTCCTCCCATGTATTGGAATTTTGCATAAGTTCCAAATACGGTCAGGTATTTGAAAGTTATCTTCCCGCTTCTCTCTATCAATAAAAAACCGACCGCGCGGCGGCTCTTTGAGCCGCCGCGCTTGACTTTGCCGCGAAAACAGGCTATACTGTTTTTGCAGGAAGCCGTTCAACCTGTGTTAATTCAAGGAGTGATGACAATGACCTTGCATTTTCAACGTATTCTCGCAGCCGCGCTTGCCGCGCTGTGCCTGATTTCTTTTTCCGCCTGCCAGGACTCACCGTTGCCGTCGGGCAGCAGTACCGCCCCTTCTTCCCGTCCTGCGGAATCCTCCTCCGAACCGCCCGTTTCTTCGGAAGAACCGACTTCCTCCTTCATGCAGGACGAAGCCTGTGCGGAAGAACTCAAAAAACGCTATCCGACGCTCACCGACGGTGATTTGAAATTGGATGCCGGCATCTCCGTTGCGGGCATTCCCGTCCGCTGTGCCATTTTTCAATCGGAAAAATTTTCCGATTTTGACCTGTTGGTGATCAGTTACAGTGAATCCGCCGGTTTTTCGGAATATCAAGCAGCCGGTTTGGGCATCGACGACTTTTCCGACGCAAAAGTCATTCTCCCCGATGCGGACGTGTTTGATCCGACCGTTGCCCCGCTTTCGATCTATTTGCCCGGCAGCCGCACGCTTTTGCTCTGCGACCGCACGCAGCATTCCGTGCTGCCGGTTGAAAAAATCGACCCCGACCGTGCATTTGTCGGCAGCCGCTTTGTCGGTGCCTCCCCCAAAGCAGTGTTGTCCGGATTCTACCGCACGAAAGACGACCTCACTCTCTACTGTGACTTCAATCCCACTCACGCCTTTGCCGTCTGGCACGCAGACGACAAAACCGTGGATTTCTTCCCCGCTTCCGACGCGCAGTGGAGTACTTTGGAAAACGGAATCGTCGCCATGGGGAACGACGAGGGCTACTGCCTGTTTGATCCGAAAGGCGAAAAACCGTTTGACCCGATCTGCACGGTGAAATTCTCCGATCTTTCTTCGGAGCTGCTTTGGTTTGTCCCGAACACCGAGTCCAATCTCTACGACCGCGTGTTCCGCTTCTATATTACCGTTTCCGATTCCAAGCTTCATCTGTTCTATCTTGATTCGGACGGTACGCCGAACACACTTCCTTTGGGACTGACGTACAACGGGAACAACAGCGACCGATCCCTGCTTCCCTTGTTTGACAATGGAAGTGAGTTGACCTTCCGCTATCCGACCGCCTTCGGCGAAGGCTATACTGCGCTGTACAAAGTGCCGCTGAACGGAAAAAGCGAGGCAAAATTCCTGGAATACGAATTTCCGTATCAACCCGAAAAATTCACTGACCGTGTGACCGTCAGCACCGCTTTGCAGGAAGAAATCCTCACCATGCTCGGCGCACACCGCCTTTCCGACGGTACCTATCAGGCAAACGACATTTCCCTCTACACCCAACCGTTCACCGCAAACAGTCTGACCGCCGAGCAGGCATACCGTTGGCGGCGCGGCGTGTATTATCCGACCGAAAAAGACACCGAGGGAAAATACCGCCACCCCGATCAGCGCGATCCCCGTCTGTTCTTTGACGCGCAGGCAACCGAGCAGCTGTTGGCACGATATTTCGGCGAAGATCCCACGCGCAGTGAGCGCATGAAGAAGAATCTTTCCTTCTATGATGCTCATTGGGACGGGTACTGTTCGGACAATCTGATCGCTGATGCCGACTGCCCGCACATTACCGTTAAGCAGGTGCGTCAGTACAACCCGAGCAGCCAATTCCGCGAAGTGCTGCTTTGCTTCACGTTGGAGTTGGATTTCTCAAAAGCCGAGGATTCCGAATGTCTGCTGATTGTGCAAATCAAAGAAAACGAGTTTCATTATATCAGTTTGTTGTCGGAAAGTCTATACGAAAAGTAATATTTCATCAAAATATTACAAAAATCGCCTCTGTTTCATAGAAACAGGGGCGATTTTTTCAGTCTTTGCGATACTCCAGAATGTCCTCCACCCGACAATCCAAAAAACGACACAAGTCATCAATGGTTTGCGTACGGATCGGTTTATCGTGCTTCAAACGATCCAGGAGACTGCGGCTGACGCCAAAATCCCGAATCAACTGATAGGTTGATATATTTCTTTTCTTCAGCGTCCGATAAAAGGGCTTATAGGAAATCACTGCCTCACATCCTTTTCTCCAGCATAGCGTATACCCTTTGTATTGACAATTGTCTATATATAGAGTATACTCAAAACCGCGGATTTTATTTTCACCCGCACGATGTGACAAAATGCACGCCTACGCCCCGGTATAATGGAATCGGCGGTTACCCGCCCCAAAATGCGCATCTGCGGATGTGACAAGGATGTTTGAACGGAGGCTTTTTGCAATGAAAAACACTTCGACCGCCGCACGCGGTCCGCAAAAAAATGTTTTGGGTGTTTTGAACACCCGCACCCTGTTTATCGCGCTCGGCTTGCTTGTGACGGGATTTTTGCTCTCGCAAGCCGTAGTTTTTGAAAGACTCTC
>DLVP01000071.1 GCA_003445125.1 Oscillospiraceae bacterium
TGCACTTGCTTGACATTCTGCCGGGTACGATTCTATATAACGGCGCTGACAAAAATCAGCACGGCGAGGAGGAAAAGTCCGCCGAAAATGATTCCGTCGAGAAGCCAAAGAGGGATGTTTACGCCGCGGTACAGCCCGCCGGATCTGTGTTCTTTCATGCGCATCCTGCCTTCCTGCGGACGCTTTTTTCGCGGGAAAAATTTTCCGCCACGGCAAGCGTCCGCCTTTCTTTCCGATCGGGTCTCCCAAAAGAGAAACGACCGTTTTTTGCTATTTTCTCACCAGATATTTTCGCATATCGATCGCACAGGCGATCAGAATGATCAGTCCCTTGATGACGTACTGCATATTGGAGTCGATCGTCAGAAACGTCAGCCCGACAAAAATGATGCGCAGCAGCACCACGCCGAGAATTACGCCGCGAATCTTTCCGATGCCGCCGACAAACGACACCCCGCCGATTACGCAAGCGGCAATGGCGTCCAGCTCATAGTTTGCGCCCGTGGCGGCACTGTTCGAGCCGATGCGCGCGGCTTCAATAAACCCGGTGAAGCCGTAGAGAATCCCCGCCAGCAGAAAAACCATCATGATCGTGAGCTGGACGTTCACACCCGATACGTTGGCAGCTTCGGGGTTCGAGCCGACGGCAAACATATTTTTCCCGAACGCCGTCTTATTCCAGACCACCCACATGATCGCGGTGATGACAATCGAATACCAGACGAAGTTCGGAATCGGCGTGTCGCCGATCGAGAGGATGCTCCCGGAAATGAAGTTGGTGTAGGATTCGTCCAGCCCGGAAATGGACTGCCCGTTGTTGCCGCCGACCGTGAGGTACATCAGCAGCAAGCCGTAGACGATCAGCTGGGTGGACAGCGTGACAATGAACGGGTGCAGCGAAAACTTCGCCGTGCAGAAGCCGTTGACCAGTCCGACCAACCCGCCGATGAACAGGGAAAGAAGCAGAGCGACAATGATCGGCAGCGTGGGAAGTGAGGGAAACATCTTGTTCTGATAGCCGCTTGCCTGCAACAGCGACGCGGCGACGCACGCCACCAGTCCCACAATGCGTCCGGCAGAGAGGTCGGTACCGGTGAGGACGATACATCCCGCGATGCCGAGCGCGATGGGAAGGTTGGCAGCGGAGAGGGAAAGAATGTTGATCAACGACGGAATGCCCAGAAAATTGGGGTTGTAGATTTCCACCGCGATGATGGCGAGGATGAGGAAAAGGTAAAGAGAATTGTTGATAAAAAATTCCCGCCGCCGCACGCGTTTCTGCCCGTTGTCAGCGGGCTTGAAGTTTCCGAGATCTGTATTTTCCATGTCTTTTCTCCTTACACATAACTGGCGGCAAGCGCCATAATTTCTTCCTGCGTGGCGGTTTTCGCGTCGAGTACGCCCGCCAGACGTCCGCCGCTCATCACGGCGATGCGGTCGCAGACGCCGAGCAGCTCGGGCATTTCCGAGGAAACCATGACCACCGATTTGCCCTTGGCGGCAAGCTCGGTGATGAGACGGTAAATTTCATATTTCGCCCCCACGTCGATGCCGCGGGTAGGCTCGTCCAACAATAAGACCTCCGGCTCGGTGAGCAGCCAGCGGCCGAGAATCACCTTTTGCTGATTGCCGCCGGAGAGGGTCTGAATTTTGGTTTTCACCGACGGGGTTTTGATTCTCAGCGAACGGATTTTGTGTTCCGTGTCGCTTTTCATGCGTTTGCCGCTGAGAAAAAGCCCGGCGGTGCGGTAGTTTTTGAGACTGGAAATGACGGTGTTTTCCTGAATGTTGAGGACGCCGAAAATTCCCGTGGCACGGCGTTCTTCGGTCAGAAGGGCAAACCCGTGGGCGATCGAATCGCGGGCATTTTTGTTTTTCACGGGTTCCCCGTGCAGAATCACCCTGCCGCCGCTGCGCGCGGAAATACCGAACAGGTTTTCCAGCACCTCCGTCCGTCCCGCGCCCGCCAGCCCCGCCAGTCCGAGAATTTCCCCGCTTCTGACGGAAAACGACACCTCGCGGACGGGCGAATACCGCGAGGAAAGCCCCTCCACCCGCAAAAGCTCCTTGCCCGGGCGGTTGATTTTTTCGGGAAATCGGTTTTTCAGCTCCCGCCCCACCATCAGACGGATGAGCCGATCCATGGTCAGCTCCGCGGCGGGTTCGGTGGCAATCCATGTGCCGTCGCGCATGACGGTCACTTCGTCGCTGATGCGCAGAATTTCTTCCATTTTGTGGGAGATGTAGATGATCCCGCACCCACGGGCTTTGAGCTGCCCGATGATTTCAAACAGATGCTCGACCTCCTGCTCGGTCAGTGAGGAGGTCGGTTCGTCAAACACAATGACCTTGGAACGGTAGGAAACCGCCTTGGCGATTTCCGCCATTTGTCGCTGGGACACGGGCATACGGGACATCACGGTTTTCGGATCGACCGAGAGCTTCAGCTCCTTGAATAACGCCGTCGTTTCCCGCACCATTTTTCCCTCGTCCACAAACAGCCCGCCGATTTTCGGAAACCTTCCGAGCCAGAGATTGTCCATCACACTGCGCTTGAGCGCCTGATTCAGCTCCTGGTGCACCATGGCGACTCCGTGCTCCAGCGCTTCGCGGGAGCTTCGGAAGGAGACGGGCGCGCCCTCCAGCAGAATTTCTCCGCTGTCGGGATGATAGATGCCGAACAGGCATTTCATCAGCGTGGATTTCCCCGCGCCGTTTTCCCCCATCAGGGCGTGAACCGTGCCCGCCTTGACGGTGAGGCTCACGCGGTCAAGCGCCTTGACGCCGGGAAAGGACTTGCAGATGTCTTTCATTTGCAGCAATACTTGAGCCATACTTACTCTCCGAGATATTTCGCATACGCAATGCGGATTTTGGCGACATTGTCATCGACGGTGTAGATGTCGGTGTTTTTGAGCAGCGCCTCGCCTGCCAGCCCGTTTTCAACCAGTGTGGTCAATGCCTGCGCCATGCCGTCGGAATCCTGGCGGATTGTGCCGACCATGGAGCCTTTGGCAATCAGACTTTTCGCCGCGTCGGTCGCGTCCACGCCGAATACGGGAATAAATTTGTCCCCGCCCGCAAGATTGTAGCCGATCGTGTTAAGCGCGGAAACCGCGCCCTCCGCCATGCCGTCGTTGTTGCAGATGACAAGCTCCACCATGTTGTTGTTGGCGTCGTTGTAGGCGGTGAAAATTGTGGTCATATATTCGTTGGCAGCCGCCGCTGACCATTTGCCGTCGCGATCCACGAGATAGCCGTCGGAATTGGCAGCATCGTAAAAGACCAGCGGCTTGAGACCTGCGGCGCTCAGAACGGCGTCGGCATCCTCCACGCCGTAGCGCGTGCGGTAAATCGCTTCGCTGTTGCCTTTTTCACCCATGAAACAGACATAACTGATCTGTCCGTCTCCGTTTCTGTCCACTTCGGAGAAATGATCGCGCACGTATTCGCCGACCATTTCTCCCTGCATATGCCCCGCTTCGGCGGCGTCGGTGCCGACAAACGCGCACCGGTCATAACTGTTGACCACCTTGTCGGAAACCTCGCGGTTGAAAAACACGACGGGGATTTTTGCATTTTTTGCCATGTTCACGATGCTCGCTGCCGCTTCGTCGGAGCCGGTGGTGACCACGTTGACGACAATCATGCGCGCGCCTTTGGTGATCGCGGTCTGAATCTGTTCGGTCTGTGTGGTCTGGTTGCTGTTGCCGTCATAGTCCTGATAGGAAATCCCCGCAGCGGACAGCTTGCGGTCAAGCGCGGAACGGACAGTGGAAATGTAGGTGTCACTGTAAGAGTAGTAAAATACATGAACATCCGCCCCGTTTCTTCCCGTGCAGGCGGCGAGTCCCGTCAGACAGAAAGCCGCGAGCGCGGCGGCGGTGCAGAAACCGAAAAATCTTCGCATAAACGCATCTCCTTTTGTTTACATTGTGTTCCGTGCAAAAAAGAATACACCTGTCAACTTTTTCCGCATAAAGCGGAAAACGGCGGCATACGATGCAATGAAATGCAAAAGGAATGGGGACGGGAAAATGCCGGACAAAACAAAGGACAAACTGCTTTTTTCGCTGATGCTGTTTCTGCTTTCGGGGATTCTTCTGGGCGCGCTGAGCGTGGGTCGGGTGTCGGAAAAGCTGTTGGCGGCACTTTGGCACGGTGCCGAACAGACAAGCGTCTGGGCACACTTTTTTTCGGCACTCTCGTCGGACGTGCTGCTGCTGGCGGCGCTGTTCATACTCGGTCTGGGGTGTGCCGCGCCGGTGTTTGTGTTTCCGATGATGCTGTTTCACGGACTGGGACTCGGCGTGACGGGCGCGTATCTTTGCCGTGCGGGCGAAAGCGTGCTGTCGGAATTTCTGAAACTGTCGGCGGGCGCGGCGGGGACGTGCTTTGTGCTGCTGTATGCGGGAAAAGAAGCGCTTCTCATGTCCTGCGCGTTTCTGAAAGCGGCGGGAAAGACGGGCAGCGGAGAAAATTTTTCGGGGCGCGTGAAAAAATATTGTTTGAAATTTCTCGTATTTGCTGTTATACTGTTAATAAACGCATTGTTCGACACAATGCTTTCGGTTTTGGCGGGAAAGACCGCCTGAAAAGGAGAACGGTATGGCAGGATTTTTGGGCATCGGAGATTTCACGAAGGAAGGACCGGGCGTCAATAAAAACGGCGCGAAGAAAAAACGCTTTTTTGCGTTCTGGGAGATTTTTTGGCGCAAAAAGGGAAAACTGATCCTGATCAATGTGCTGTATCTGGTGTGCTGTCTGCCGCTGGTCACGATCGGACCGGCGACGGCGGGGCTGATGCTGGTGCTGCGGAATATGGCAAACGAGCAGCCGACGTTTGAATCCTCGGATTTCTTCGACGGCTTCCGAAAAAATTTCAAACAGGCGTTCCCCGTGGGACTGCTGTTCACTCTGCTGTTTGCGGTGGATCTGTTCGGCGTGTGGTTTTACAGTCAGATGGCGGCGGAGCGGGCGGAAATGAAAACGCTGGCGATGATTGCGATGATCGTGCTGTTCGGCGTGTTCTTCATCCTGCTGTTCATGTCGTTTTACGTGTACCTGCTGATGGTGACCTGCAATCTGAAATTCAAACCGCTGATGAAAAACGCGTTTATTTTAAGTCTGGTCGCGCTGAAAACAAATATTCTCACGGCGCTTTCGATGATCGGACTGCTGGCGCTGTTTCTGCTTCCGATGTTTCTGTATGTGTCGCTCTATCCGTTGTCCGTGATTCTGCTGGTGCTTTACGGCGCGTCGCTTCCCGGATTGGCGGTGGCGTTCAATTCGTACCCGTATATTACCAAATATGTCACCGATCCGTACTATGAAGAACATGCCGACGAGAGAAAAACGCCGACCGAGGAAGCAATTTTCGAGGATCAGACGGGAAAAGATGAAAAAAATTAAAAAAACTCTTGCAATCGGCAAAAAACGTGGTATAATATAAGAAGAATATGTATTGACTAAAGAGTAGGGCGACCTGCTCTTTTGTTTATGTTAAGAGAGGGTAGCGTATGGCAAAAGGCAAAAACACCGTGGCAACCGTCACCGAGCTTGCCGCTCCCGTCGCCGCGGAATGCGGCGTGCGGCTGTGGGATGTGCGGTTTGAGAAGGAAGGCGCGGGGTGGTATCTGCGCATTGTGATCGATAAGGACGGCGGCGTGAATATCGACGACTG
>DLVP01000132.1:0-5271 GCA_003445125.1 Oscillospiraceae bacterium
GCAGACCTCCTTTACCACGCTCATCTGATGGGTGATGATAATCACCGTGATGCCCAGTTTTTGATTGATCTCGCGGATCAGCTCCAGAATGGAATGGGTGGTTTTCGGATCCAGCGCCGACGTTGCCTCGTCACACAAAAGCACCTTCGGATCGGTCGCCAGCGCACGCGCAATCGCAATTCGCTGCTGCTGTCCGCCCGAAAGCTGTGCCGGATACGCCTTGGCTTTATCGGGCAAGCCCACCGTTTCCAGCAGGTGCATCGCCCGCCGCTCGGCATCCTTGCGGTTCATGCCCGCCAATCGGAGCGGAAAGCAGACGTTTTGCAGACAGTTTCGCTGCATGAGCAGGTTAAACCCCTGAAAAATCATGGTCACTTCGCGCCGCACGGCGCAAAGCTCCTTGTCCGACAGTGTGGAGATGTCCACGCCGTCGATCAGCACCTGTCCCTCGGTCGGGCGCTCCAGGAGGTTAATGCAGCGCACGAGCGTGCTTTTTCCTGCGCCGCTCATGCCGATGATGCCGTAAATATCGCCGTCGGGAATCGTCAGCGTCACGTCCTTGAGTGCGTCCACCTGTCCGCCTGCCGTCGCAAACGATTTGGTCACGTGTTTAATCTCGATCATATGCCCTCCGCAAAGCGCAAAGGAGCTGTCTCGGGTGCGCCCGAAACAGCCCTCTGTGTGGTTTTCGTTATTTTTTCAGCGCGTCCAGATTGGTCTGTTTGCCGCCGTACAAGCCCATCGGCTCCACGTGGATTGCCGCCACACTGACCAGATGCGTGCCTTTTTCTTTGTTGAATTCCTCAAGATACGGGAGGTGCTGGAAGTAGTTTGCGTCAATGTCACCGCTCTCCACCACGTCGTTCGGAATGACATAATCGCTGTATTCCACGATCTTGAGCGTTACGTTCTTTTCGGCAAGGATTTCCTGCGCCACTTTCAGAATTTCCGCGTGCGGTGCGGGAGAAGCGGCAACGGTGATTTCGGTGCCTGCCAGAGCCGCGTAATCCACGGTCGTGTCGAAGCCGTCGGTCGTCTGATCCACGGTGCTGACGACAGCGCCGTCATACTTAGAGGTGATGAAATCGGCAACCTTTTTGCTTTCCAGCGCCGCTTTCAGTGCCTTTGTCTTATCGGTGTTTTCGTTGCCCGCCTTCACAGCCAGAATGTTGCTGTATGCCGAGGACGAGCCTTCGATGGCGAGAGAATCTTTGGTGGGATTGATACCTGCGGCAATGGCATAGTTGGAGTTGATGATTGCGTAGTCAAAATCGTTTTTGACGTTCGGAATCTGCGCCGCTTCGATTTCTTTAAAGGTAATGTTGTGCGGATTCTCGGCGATGTCGCGGACGGTCGCCGTGATGCCTGCGCCGTCTTTGAGCTTGATATAGCCGAGGCTCTCCAGCAGCAGCAGGGCGCGTGCTTCGTTGGTCGTGTCGTTCGGAACGACGACGGTGATGCCCTTATCGCCGCCGCAGGAAGCGAAAACGGTCAGAATGGTGATTACAGCCAGTATAACAGCAAGAAACTTTTTCATTTTGTATTACTCCTTTTAATTCATTTTCTTTATCGGTACGAACGGCAAAGGCACATTCGTTGATTGGGAAGGTTGGTTTTGATTCGGATCTTGCAATTCATTTTCTTTCTCCTTTCGACAAAAAACGGGGAGCTTCCGAGAAGCTCCCCGCAAAATCGACAGGATCTCCGATTCTTTTACAGAACCGAACCTTTCGGAAGCGTCTCGGAAAAACGGGCATCAGACATCATGCACATGGAGCACATGCACATCAGGAACATATCCGACATCGTGATCGCCTTTTTCATCCGACATTCTCCCTTCAAGGAAAAGTTTTCAACAGTATAGCATTTACATTTGAAATTGTCAAGGGGAATTTCGTCGTTTTGTCGCGATTCACAAAAGTACACTGCCGATTTGACGTGTGAAAGTGCATTTTGCCGTGACGACCGCTCGCTTGTTCCCGCAAAAACGGAAAATCGGCAGAAAGTTTCTGCCGATTTTCCGTTTGCAGTCTCGATTTCGCGTGCTGTTTTACGGCACTCACAGAACTCCGCCGGCGTTTTTGTGGAATTTCTCCGATTGCCCCAACAATTTATTCGTCAAACACCGTTTCCATTACCTTTTCACATCCTTCGGGCGAATACCGAAAACGCGAAATGTGATCCGCGCGGCAGACATACGGCGGCAAAACCGCGCAATAGTCCGCGTCGAACGCGTCCACAATAATCAGCTTCACCTTCATCTTTTCGGGAATCAAGTTTTTGATGTACACACTCGCGTGCTGCCCCGCGCGCACGCCCTCCCGCGGCTCGGCAAGCCCCGTCAGATTCGGCGTCAGCTCCACGAACACGCCGTACGGCTCCACCGAACGGATGATGCCCGCCACGGTTTCGCCCGCGGTAAAACGCGCCGCGTTTTCCTCCCACGTGCCGAACAGCTCGCGCTGGGACAGCGTGATTCTTCCCGTTTCCCGATCGATTCCGCACACCACTGCCCGGATTTTGTCCCCGTTTCTGAACCGATCCGACGGATGCGAGATCCGCGACACGGAGATGCGGTCGATCGGCATTAAAGACGCGATACCGCAGCCAATGTCCGCAAACGCACCGAACTGCTCCATATGGGTAATGCGGCAGTCAATGACGTCCCCGGGGCGCAGGCGGTTTACAAACTGCTCCATGCACGCCTGCTGTACCTGTCGCCGCGACAGGATTGCCACCGTTTCGCCCGCGCGTTCTTCAAAGCCCGTGATCACAAACACCACCGGTTTGTTCACCCGCGACAGAATGGCAATGTCACGGGTGCTGTTTTCTTCGATCCCCAGCGCGCACTCGGTGCGCGGGATAATTCCGCGCATACAGCCGAGATCGACCGTGAGATTGTGCGCGGCATCGCAGACCGTCGCCCGTCCTTCCAAAATTTTTCCCTGTTCAAACGCCTCCCGCAGTGCGGCGGCGCTTCTCATGTTCTGCCTGTTTGCCGCGGTTTCCGACAAATATCCCTCCGGTTTATACACCGTTTGCAGCGACATTTCCAACACTCCCACGCTTTTTTTCACAGTATATGGGAGCGCGCAAAAAAAAAGAACGGCGAAAGCCGTTCTTATCGGAAAATCAAAGACAGAATTACGCCGCTGAAAACACCGATGCCATAGGTCAGCCCCAGCACCGTGAAATTTTCCTTCATGTTCTTGTTAGCGCGAAACAGCACCAGCATTCCCATGCCCGCCGCACTGCACAGTCCCGAGACTACCGCGCCGAATCCGACCGTACCCTCCAGGTACATCTGTGCCAGAATCGCCGACGGCGCACAGTTGGGAATCAAGCCCACCAGTCCGGTCAAAAACGGCTGAAGCACGCTGTCGGTCAGCAAAAAGCGCCGGAGCGTTTCCTCGCCCAGAAATTCAATGGCAAGCCCCAGTGCCAGCGACGCGAGAAACAGGAAAATCCACACCGATGCCGTGCGCTTGAGGACGTTTTTCAGAAACGATTCTTCGGAATTGCACGAGCATCCGCACCCGTCGTGGCAGTGTTCCTCGTGGCAAACGCGCGGATCGTGCTCTTCGCGGCGGTGAATCAGCGCGTCCACCGCATAACCGCCGATGAGCGCAATCAAAAACTTCACGCCGAGCAGAAGCAGCACATCCTTTGTCCGCTCCGGCTCTGCCAGCAGAATGATGATTGCTTCATCCGATGTGGACAAAAACACGGCAATCAGCGTTCCCATGCTGATCGCATGGTCGGCAAAGAAATTTGCGCCCATGATCGAAAATCCGCACTGCGGCAAAAGTCCCAGCACCGCGCCCACCGCAGGCCCCGCTTTTCCCGAACGGCGCAGCAGCGCGACGGTTTTTTCTCCCGCACGGTGCTCAAGAAACTCCAGCAGGAAAAAGGCGATTAACAGAAAGGGCAGCATTTTCAGCGTGTCCAGCAGGCTGTCCTTCAAAACATCCAAAAACATAGTCATCCTCCAAAATAATCATTGCTTGCAGTCGAACGGGCATTGATCACACCGTGGATTCCGCGCCGTGCAGACCTCCCGCCCGAACATCACCAATCGGTGGCAGAAATCCGACGACTTCTGCGGGTCGAGAATCTCCCGCAATTGCTGCTCGCATTTGGCGGGATCCTTCGTGTCGGTCAACCCCATCCGGTTGGTGATGCGGATGCAGTGCGTGTCGCAGACCACCGCGGTTTTTTTGTAGACGTCTCCCAGAATCAGGTTAGCGGTTTTTCTCCCGACACCGGGAAGCGATGTCAGCTCCTCCATGGTGTCCGGCACGCGCCCGCCGAAACGGTGCACCAGTGCGTCGGCAATGCCGAGAATGTCCTGCGCTTTGGTGTGAAACAGTCCACAGGGATGCACGATTTGTTCCACATCGTCAAGAGAGGCACTTGCCAGCGACTCCAGCGTCGGGTAGACGGAAAAAAGCTTGCGCGTGACAATATTCACCCTCGCGTCAGTGCATTGCGCCGACAGACGAGTGGCAATCAGCAGTTCATATGGCTTTGTATAGACAAGCGAACACTGCGCGCCGGGATAGAGTTTTTCCAGAATATCGACCGCTCGTGCCGCCCGTTCTTTTTTCTTTCGATCAGGCACAAAAGACCCCCGCTTTCTCATATATATAAGTATACTCCAAAACCGGCGCCAACGCAACAAAAAACTTTTTTGATTTTTTTAAAAAAAGGGGTTGACATTTTCGTTGTTTTGTAGTAGAATAATTTTCGTCGCCGACAGAGCGACAGAGATTGTGGGAGCATAGCTCAGCTGGGAGAGCATCTGCCTTACAAGCAGAGGGTCATAGGTTCGAGCCCTATTGTTCCCACCATTTGCGGCCCGGTAGTTCAGCTGGTTAGAACGCTAGCCTGTCACGCTAGAGGTCGACGGTTCGATCCCGTTCCGGGTCGCCATTGCTGCTGCTATGGCTCAGGTGGTAGAGCGCGTCCTTGGTAAGGACGAGGTCGGCAGTTCGAGTCTGCCTAGCAGCTCCAATAACCCCGAGGATTTATGTCCTCGGGGTTTGTTTTTATGTCTTTTTATTCTGATATCGAATTTCACTTAAAACTTACCCTCTTTTTCGGGTAAGTTTTAAATATAAATCTTGATAAAAAGTAAATAATATAGTAAAATAAATACGCAGACAGAGAGCAGCTATAAGGAGGTTTTCATATGCAGACAGTTATAAAACGAGACTTTTATCTTCAAAAACTTATAGACAGAAAAGAAAACGGACTTATTAAAATAATTAC
>DLVP01000132.1:5357-7309 GCA_003445125.1 Oscillospiraceae bacterium
TATCTTATAAATCAATGCGGTGTTGACGAGGACAGAATCATAACGATCGCGCTCGACGACGACATGTTTTTAAATCTGCGCGACCCCAACGAACTTTCAAAATATATAAGAGAGAAAATAACGGGAAAAGAAACCTATTATATTCTTATAGACGAAATACAGTACGCTATTTCAAAATCCGAGCTGAAAAATCCCGAGGAAATACGGCTTTACAATGTTTTAAACGGACTTATGAGGCTTAAAAACGTCGATATCTACGTCACGGGAAGCAACTCAAAAATGCTTACAAAGGACGTACTGACCGCGTTTCGGGGCAGAGGCGACGAAATAAGAGTGTACCCGATATCTTTCGGCGAATACTACTCGTTTGCACACGGCGAAAAAGCCGAAGTATACGAGGATTATGCAATGTACGGCGGTATGCCTCTCGTGCTGACAAAGAAAACGGACGAGGAAAAAACGGCGTATCTGAAAGCGCTTTTTACAGAGGTTTATTTTAAGGATATCGTCGAAAGGTACGATATTGAACTGCCCGACGTTTTAAACGAACTAACCGATGATTTATGTTCGAGTATAGGTTCTCTTACAAATGCGTCGAAAATTTCAAAAACCATTCAGACCGTAAAGGGCATAAAAGTTTCCGCCTCCACAATATCGAATTATCTTAACTATTTAATCGAATCATTCCTGTTTTCGAACGCAAAAAGATATGACATAAAGGGTAAAAAGTACTTCGAATATCCGTCAAAATATTACTGCACCGATATCGGACTCAGAAATGCGAGACTTAATTTCAGACAGCAGGAAGAAACGCATATTATGGAGAACATAATATACAACGAGCTTATAAAAAGAGGGTATTCGGTCGACGTCGGAGTTGTCGAGCTTTCGGAGTCACGGCTGAACAAAAAAACAACTAAACAGTGCGAAATTGATTTTATCGTCAACAAAGGTTCGAAAAAATACTACATTCAGTCCGCGCTGAATGTAAGTGACAGGGAAAAACTCGAAACCGAATTAAGACCGCTTAAAAACACGGGGGACTTTTTCAAAAAAATACTGATAAGCAAAACGTCGGCGCGAAGCTGGACTGACGACGAGGGCATACTTCACCTCGGACTTTACGAATTTCTGCTGAACGAAAACGCGCTTGAAATGTAATAAAAAAATAAAACCGCTCGGAAAACTGCACAGTCCCGAGCGGTTTTTTTATTACATATAATTATATTTCTTTCTCATGGCGAACAGGAAGATAATCGATATAACCGTCGCAAAAACCTCCGACACCGTGATAGCCCACCATATTCCGTCGACTCCGAAAAATATCGGAAGCACGAGTACGCATGAAGTTTGGAATACGAGCGTACGAAGAAATGAAATCGCCGCCGAAACTCCGCCGTTGCTCAGAGCCGTAAAGAACGAGGACATGAAAATATTGAAACCCGCAAGCAGGAACGAATACGCGAACAGTCTGAACGCATGACGCGTCAGTTCGAAAAGCTCCGCGTCGTAGCCGACGAATATTTTTGCGAACGTACCCGACAGCAGAATCGCCGCGAGGGTCAGCACCGCCCCCGAAGCTGCGGTCAGAATCACGCTCTTTTTGAGCATGTTTTTTAGCTCGTCCGTATTTCCCGCGCCGTAATGGAATCCTACAACAGGCGCGCATCCTATCGAGTATCCTATCGAAATAGACACGAATATAAACTGCACGTACATTAAAACTCCGTACGCCGAAACACCGTTTTCTCCGATAAGGCGCATGAGCTGAAAGTTATAAATCATGCTGACGAGCGACATTGAAATATTGCTCATAAGCTCCGACGAACCGTTCGTACACGCCTTTAAAAGCGGTTTGAATTCAAGGCGCGTTGCAACAGTGTGAAGAATACTGCCGTTTTTCTTGTTCATAAAGAATATAAGCGGAATTATACCGCCTACGACCTGACTTA
>DLVP01000221.1 GCA_003445125.1 Oscillospiraceae bacterium
AACTGAAATTTGTTCCCGATCGACTGGTTTTGCCGTTTTTTGCATCGTCCTCCGGTGGCTTTCTTGCTTTCGGATGTCTCATCGCGGTCGCTTCCTGCTTTTTGCACCGACCGATCCGCACGAAAACATGCGGTGACTGTGGTAGCTGTAAACGGGGAGGGAAAGCATGAATTTCTTTTCTGTACTTTTTGCCGCTATTCTGGCGGACAACTATATCCTGTCAAAATTCATGGGAATTTGCCCGTTTTTGGGCGTCTCAAAAAAGATTTCTTCTGCCGTCGGGATGAGTGCTGCCGTCACTTTTGTCATGGTCATGGCGACAGCGGCGACTTATCCGATATACCGTTATCTTCTTTTTCCGAATTATACCTATCTGCAAACCATTGTCTTCATTTTGATTATTGCCGCTTTGGTGCAGTTGGTGGAGATGATCGTAAAACGGTATTCACAGCCCCTTTATAAAGCGTTGGGAATCTATCTTCCGCTGATTACCACGAACTGTGCGGTGCTGGGTGCTTCGATCATCAACGCCGAACAAATGGAAACCTTCGGATTGGCGATTACCAACGCTTTGGGTGCGGGAATCGGATTTTCTCTGGCAATCCTGCTGTTTGCCGGAGTGAGAGATCGCATGAGTAAAAATGAAATTCCGAAGCCTTTTCAGGGAATGCCGATTGCACTGATTTCGGCGTCGGTGATGGCAGTTGTTTTTTCGGGATTCAAGGGACTTGGAGGGTAAATAATGGATTGGATGCCGGTAGTTTTTGTCGCGGGAATCGGATTGCTTCTCGGAATTTTGCTTACGGTCGCTTCTGTCATTTTTGTCGTTCAGACCGACGAGCGCTTTGACCAGGTACGCTCGTGCTTGCCGGGAATCAACTGTTCCGCGTGCGGATATCCGAATTGCGATTCTTACACAAAAGGAATCCTTGACGGTGATGTGATCAACAAATGCCGTCCCGGGGGCAAAAAAACATTGGAAAAACTGCAGCAGATATTTCCCGAAAGGTCTTGAAAAAGAAGACAAAAAGCGATATGATAAAATAAAAAACAGGAGACAACATGAGATATCTGACTGTCAATAATTTGAAAATTTCAAAAAATATTTTGGGGACGACTTATTTTGGCACAACGACCGATCGTCAAACGGCATTTTCTCTGATGGATCGGTTCATATCTCTCGGAGGAAACACGATCGATACGGCACGCAGCTATGCCAATTGGCTTCCGAACGGAGAATCCGCCAGTGAAAAAGTGATCGGCGAATGGCTGGAAAGCCGCCGATGCAGGGAAAACCTCTGTCTTGTCACGAAATGCGCTTTTCCTGCAGAAAAGGGGAAAGGCCGGTTGTCTCGGGAAGAAATTCTGGGAGATCTGGAACAAAGCCTGTATTGCCTGAAAACAAACTATGTGGACATCTTGTTTCTGCATCGTGACGATGAGACTGTTCCCGTATCTCAGATCATGCCGATTCTGGACGAAGCGGTTCGCTCAAAAAAAGTGCGCGTGATCGGTGCATCCAATTGGACAAACGAAAGAATTTCACAAGCCAATGCTTTTGCGAAGGAACGGGGAATGACACCGTTTTCTGTCAGCGAAATTCAATGGAGCGCTGCTGTTTCCACGCCGTATGCCATGCAGGATTCCACGTTGGTCTGCATGAATGAACATGAGTATCAGTGGTATCTTGAAAACCGTTTTCCCGTTTTTGCCTTTTCTTCCCAGGCAAAAGGAATTTTTTCAAAAGCAATCACACAGGGATTGGATCGTTTGAACGAGAAAATCCGCACGCGCTTTCTCAATGAACAAAATATCGCGCGAATTCAATGGGTGAAAAAATATTGCGAGGCGCATAAAGTATCGCCGGCGACGGTGATTTTGAGCTACCTCAACTGCAATCCCGTGCCCGCCGCGTCCATTATCGGATGTTCCGACTTGCTTCAGCTTGAAGATTCCATGCACGGAGCGGACTATCTCATGTCATCGGAAGATATCCGCCGATTGGCAAGCATATGAAAAAGACCGACTGATTTCTGCACAAGTCCGTTAAAAACGGAGAATTGAAAAAAGAGCCTCCTATGGTAGAATAAAAACATCTACCATAGGAGGAATTTTATATGCCCAGAGAATATAGACACATACAAGATTACGAAAAAGAACTATTTGAACTACGCTCACAAGGAAAAACGGGACGAGAAATTTGTGAGAAGTTCGGTTTTAGCAAGAAGCAATATGCCAATTTCATCACAAGGTATAACCGTCGCCAAGACAAAATTGCCGCAGGAATAGCCCTCAAGAAGAAAGGCAGACCGGCAAAGGATTGTAACGTTACGGAAGAAGACAAGGTTTCCGATCTTCGTTACAAGTTGGCTCGGAAAGATGCTCGGATCAAGCAATTAGAGATGGAAAATGAGCTCATGCGAGATTTTCTCTCGCTCACAGAAAGGAAGTGAGGACAAGCGTAAAGTATATGGTGATCTATCGCCATAAGGACAAATATGGGGTTAGCGAAATGTGTCGGTTCTTTGAGGTGTCGAGAAGTGGTTACTATGACTATGTCAAAAGAATGGATATACCCGCATGGGATTTACCGCTTGCTGAAAAGATCCGAGAGTGTCAGGAACACAGCCACAGCACTTATGGTTACCGCAGGGTGCATATATGGCTTGAAAGGCAAGGAATACATAAGAATCCAAAGACCGTATTGCGTGTAATGCAAAAATATAATCTTCTTTCTGTCATCCGGCGCAAGAAATACCGCAATTATGGTGAATATCTGCATAGATATCCCAATCTTCTCAATAGAGATTTTCACGCAGATCGTCCCAATCAGAAATGGGTAACAGATATTTCGTATATTAAAACAGGACAAGGCACACTGTATCTTTCTGTCATTCGTGACCTCTATGACAACAGCATTGTTGCCTACAAAACCGGCGCCGAACAGAACGTTAACCTTGTTCTCTCCACGATCAGAGCAGCCAAAAGAAAGGAAAAGGTCACCGCAGAGTTACAGCTCCACAGTGACCAAGGCTTTCAATACACATCGAAAGCATATTTTAAGCTAACGCAATCTTACCACATTGCGCCGTCAATGTCAAGTAGGGGAAATCCTTATGACAAAGCTATGGCTGAAAATTTCTTTTCCATTCTTAAAACCGAATGTATCTACCGAACCAAACTCAAAACATATGAGGAGGCGCGTCTCCTCATATGTGAATACATCCACTTCTACAACAACGAACGTATTCAACTCAAAACAAAACTGACACCACTCGAAAAGCGATGTCAGTTCGTTGCCTAAATTTTAATATTTTCTACCTTGAGACTCTTTTTTGTGCTGTCCGTACAATTTGGGGCTGTTCAGTTATCTCAGCCGGTCTTTTTCATTATTGATTTTCGGAAAGCAGAGCAATTGCTTTTTCAATGCGGGAAACGGAATCTTCTTTTCCGATGATTGCCGCAATTTCAATGCCGCCGCCGGGGGTGAATTGCTTTCCGCTGAGGGCAACACGCAGCGGCCAAAGCAAATATCCGTTTTTAACGCCCAGCTTCTCAATCAGCGCAAACATGGCAGCATGAATGCTGTCAAAGGTGAAATCGTCCAGTTCCTTCATAACCGGCAAGATTTCCTTGAGAACCTCAAGAGCGGTTTCACGGTTTGTTTTCATCTTTTTATTTTCATACAAACCGAGATCGTATTCCGGCAGCGCATCAATGAAATCCAGTTGAGGCGGGATGTCCGAAAGAACCTCTGTGCGCTGATGCAAAACGGAAGCAATCAAACGCATATCTACATCTTTACGGGTAACACCCTTGGTAATCCACGGTAAAGCGGTTTCATAAAACTCATCGGCGCTGAGGCGTTTGATATATTCACTGTTGATATAGTTCAGCTTCAGAATGTCAAAAATAGCGGGGGATTTTGAAATGCCGGAGATATCAAATTCCTTGACCAATTCATCCAAAGTGAAAATTTCCTGATCTCCCTTGGGACTCCAACCGAGCAATGCAATATAGTTGAGAATTGCCGGTGTGAGGTATCCTTTTGCTACCAAATCCTGGAAAGAAGCATCGCCGTTGCGTTTGGACAGTTTCTCGGTAGCGTTTTTCATGACAGGGCTGCAATGAATGTAGCAGGGGATATCCCAGCCGAACGCCTGATACAGCAAATTGTATTTCGGCGTGGAGGAAAGGTATTCATTTCCGCGGATGACATGAGTGATTCCCATGGTATGGTCATCAATGACATTGGCAAAATTATATGTCGGCATACCGTCGGCCTTGATCAGAATTTGGTCATCTAAGTCGGCATTGTCCACAGTGATATCACCGAATACCAGATCGTGAAATGAAGTAGTGCCGGTATCGGGGATTCTTTGACGAATGACAAAAGGAACGCCTGCTGCGAGCTTTTCCTCGACTTCTTCTTTGGACAGATGGCGGCAATGACCGTCATACTTTGTCGGCATACCGGAGGCTTTTTGCAGCAAACGCGCTTCTTCCAAACGATCCTTGTCGCAGAAGCAGTAATAAGCGTGTCCGGACTCGATCAGCTTTTTGGCATAGTCCATGTACATTCC
The DNA here is from genome assembly GCA_003445125.1 of Oscillospiraceae bacterium. GTDB lineage: Bacteria > Bacillota > Clostridia > Oscillospirales > Ruminococcaceae > UBA11540. Next base: position 4,584 of record DLVP01000221.1, read on the forward strand.
CATGCGCTCGCTCTGAATGTACGGACCGACCGGACCTCCGACATCGGGACCTTCGTCCCAAAGCAGACCGGTTTCTCTCAGTGTTTTGTAGATAATATCAACTGCGCCCTCCACGTAGCGCTCCTGGTCGGTATCTTCAATACGGAGAATGAATTTTCCGCCTTTCGATTTTGTGAGCAGATAGGCATACAGTGCCGTGCGGAGATTTCCGACGTGCATATATCCGGTAGGACTGGGGGCAAAACGTGTGCGTACTTCATTAAAAGTCATAATGGTACTCCTCTGATTTATAGATTCTTTAACGCCTTGAGGCAGGATGAACAAATGAAATTTCCCTGAAAATCCGTGAGTGACTCTGTACCGCCGCAAAAAATGCAGGTCGGTGTATGACGGCAGACGATGACATGATCCCGATCGACAAACACATCGACGACACCGCCGTTTTCCACGCCGAGAACGCGGCGAAGTTCAATCGGCAGAACCAATCTTCCGGAAGCGTCAATCGACTTGGCTGTCGTTTTCATGGACATTCTCCTTTCGGAAACACAGCGAAAAGACCGACACGGCACTGACGACGGTTACCGGAATAATCATTATTGAAGAAAAAGTATCAAAGCCCGTCAGAACAAAACCGCGGATCAGAGAAAAGATTACATAGGGAACGACCAAAACAGCACCGATGAGGGTGGAAGTCTGACCGAAAATCAGTGCGATTTTGTAACTGGAAGAAGTTTTGGAATCGGAAAGGTAGCGGGTATAGCCGTAACAGAAAAAGGCGGTTGACATCCAGAAAAACAATCCGAGAAGATTCTGAGAAATCGTGACCATGGTGTCGTGAGAGGTATAGTAGACAAACAGAATCATGACAGAAAAAAGAGATGTTGCCAGTGAAGTGAAAAGATTTGGTGCAATTCGATCGGAAGAAGACAAATCGCGGACAGAATCAAAAACCAAAAGCAGTCCTGCCAATGCTCCGACGATTACACAGATCAGTGTAATGGTGCGTTGGATGCGGTAATTGTTGTTTAAAGTTTCCGAAAGCGAAGAAATCCGAAGGTATTCCGAAACGCAGAAGAATTCCGCAGCAACGGCAAATATCAGAACGGTAACCGTATTCAAGCGGGGGCTTTTTCGGGGAGCAGGTGCATCGGCAGAATGACTGCCGCAGACAGAAACGGTCAGATACAGGGCAGCAGCGGCAAGGAGAACATACAGTAGTACTTCCCAGACAGGAGAAACAGAGAATCCCGTTTGAGGATCTATGCCGAATAACAATTGGAAAAAGCGGAATACGACCGTGACGGCTGACAGGGAAAAAAACAGAATTTTCTTCATAATAGCTCCTTATGCTTTTGCAGACAGACCATTGGCAATGTCTGCAAATTGCTGTAAACTGAGTTGCTCCGGGCGGGAATTCAACGGAATGTCAAGTTGCGCCAAAAGCGCTGTGAGTTGCGGCTTTTCCAATGGATACGATGCGGACAGGGAATTGAGCAGCGTTTTTCTCCGCTGAGAAAAAGCACCGCGAATCACCTTGAAGAAAGCCGCTTCATCATCAACTGTTACACTCGGTGTTTCAAGCACGTCCAAACGGATGACGGCGGAATCTACATCGGGGGCGGGCATAAAGCTGCCGCGGGAAACGCCGAAAAGAATCTTCGGGTTGCTGAAATACCTGACTGCAAGGCTGACTGCACCGACATCACGCGAGCCGGGAGTCGCGCAAATTCGTGCCGCCGCTTCTTTTTGAACCATGACGGTAATAGACTGTATCGGCAGGCGGGACTCCAGCAGGTGCATAATTACAGGGGAGGTTATGTAATACGNNAATACGGGAGGTTGGCGCAGACCGCAACCGGCATTCCCGGAAATTCGGTTTCAATCAATTCGTGCAGATCGATTTTCAATGCGTCGCCGTGTACGATTCTAACATTGTCGAATTCCGAAAGTGTTTCGTCAAGAACGGGCAACAGACGGTTGTCCAGCTCTACCGCAACCACACGGTCGGCGCGCAGGGCAAGCTCTTTGGTCAGCACGCCGATGCCGG
>DLVP01000097.1 GCA_003445125.1 Oscillospiraceae bacterium
GAACCGAAAGCAGCGTTGCTTTATTCCGCCTCATCGTCCTCGTCCAAAAACGGGAAAAAAGGTTTCAATGCTTTCATTCCCCCGACTTCAATTGCTTTGTTTGCCAATGCGTTTACATCCTTACCGTTCAAAAACGGAAGCAAATCCGACGGGTCTTTCCCCGTTTTTATGTATTCGAGTGCCGCTTCTGCCAGTTTTTTCGCAGAAGCAAAAGGAGCGAATTCCTCGATATCCGCGCCTTTTTTCGCGGCGTGCAGCAGTAACTCGTCCACGCCTTCCGTGGTCAAGAACGGAAGCAAGTCCGACGGGTCCTTCCCCGTTTTTATGTATTCGAGTGCCGCTTGTGTCAGTTTTTCCGTAGAAGCGAAGGGAGCAAATCCCTCGATATCCGCGCCGTCCGCCGCAGCACGCATCACCAATTTGTCCACATCTTCCGTACTCAAGAAAGGCAGAAATTCGGTGACATCCTCCCCTTTTGCGTATTCTTTATCCGCCAGGCGCGACAGATAATCTCTGCCGAGAAAAGGCAAAAGCTCCGAAAGGTTTTCGTCGTCGGTCTCCTCTGCCATTTTTTCCACAGTACGGGGTTTGGCAATGATCGCCGCTTCCGTGATTTCTTCGCGACTCGCCTTGACAGTCTCGATGCTTTCGTTTTTTGCCAGTTTTTCGATTACCGGGTTCTTTTTCCCCAGCAAATCGTCAATGGTCGTTCCGAGCATTTCGGAAAGGTCCGCGAGCTTGGAAATATCCGGCATGGAGTTTCCCCGTTCCCAATTGGAAACCGCCTGGAAACTGACGCCCATGGCATCGGCAAGCTCCGGCTGTGTGAGATTTTTTTGTTTTCTGAGTTCTGCGATTCTTCTTCCGATTTTCATTGTGTCAAACATCACAATCTTCCTTTCTGCCGCCTTTTCGGTCGGCATCATCAGTGTACCGCAAATCCTCGAATAAAAACAGCAAGCGTTGCTTGAGTGAGCCTCAAGCGTTGCTTGAAATCATGAAAAATGTGCAGTTGCTTCCAAATAATAAATTTTTCCGAGCGCCCGTTTTCGGGGACAGGGACAAGGTTCTTTTTCCCGAAACAGAGCACCTTGCCCGCGCCGAACAGTGCGCGAATCACAAGGACGTTTCCGCTTTTACCGACTCCACGGATTTGATTGTAAATTTCAAAAGCCGAAAATTTCAGGCACGCGATCTTGTGATCGGCTTTTTCGGGAATGTGTTTGATGACGCAAATCCGGCAGTCGGTCGGTTTCAACGGTTTTTCCGTCGATTTTGAAATCTGCGTTCATAAAAAACTCCTTTTGGGAGATTTTACCTCAACAGTCAAACCGCAGTTGCTCCGGCTGTTCTTTTGCAAGAAAGCTCGTCTGTGTGCCTTGCTGTACGGTATCTGTTTCTTTGAGATGCCCGAGCAAAAGCGGAGAATGCGGGTCGTGATTTTTGTAGTTTTCAATCGCCTTTTTCGGATTTTGGTTGGCATAGCAGTATTTGCAGCCGTTCATACAGGTGTCATACGCACCGATATCCCGACTCTCCATGCAATGGCAGCCCTGTCTCATTCCTTTGTGCTTCAGGTCGCGAAACACAAGCCCGTTGGCACTGCCGAGAATATCCAAAGTCATACAGCCGGAGGAATGAATACCGAAGCGGGAATAATCGCCGTTTGTGCCGCAGGTTTGCAGAAATAGCTCATACTTTGCGGCAATTTTTCCCATGCCATCTGCCAGTCGTATTCTGTCTTCGTCATTCATCAAAATGATCTCCGGCATATTGGTCTCCAGCTTTTTATACATTTCTACAAAACTGAAAATGCAGCGATCCACATAAGGCGAAAGTTCCCGAGCCATGCGATCAAACGCGGATAGGTGCCGTTCGATCGTATAATCCGCCGTCAACAGCACCGGGTCATACCGCCAGGCGACCCGTTGTTTTCCCACGAGTGACGACAGCTTTTTCAATGTTTTCATGCTTTCTTCCACAGGTGGAACGCCCGGTTCGATTTCCTTGCCGTAAGCGGTAATCGTATAGTGACAATAGGTGGCAAAACGGTCGGTAATTTCATGAATCCGCGGTAAAATCGGCGCGTAGTTTTTGAAGCAGAACACCACGCAGTCCACCTTATCCGGTGTAAGCTCATAGCGTGTTACTTTGTTCGGAAACAGCGGGTTGCGTGAAAGGACATACCCCTCCTCAAAGCGCCGCAGAAGCCAGTCGGTGTAATACTGAACGGTGTCGGTTCGTCCGCCGGTATTGATAATCATTTTGCGTTCCTTTCTGCCGTACCGTCAGACACGGAATATCTGACGGGTCAACGCTTTTCCGCTGTCGGTCCGCATGATTTTCTCCATAAAGCGGCGGACGTTTTCCTTGCTGTATCCGTTCTCGGAGGCGTTGGCGATATAATCCGCCTCCAAAAGAATCTGATAGTCCTTGCCATCGACGGCAGTATAGGTATGATGGTGACCGACAAGAAATGCCACGCGGTCAATCTGTGCTTCCGAAAGATCGGTATCACGGAGAAAATCCCGCACCAGAATTGCCCCTTCGCTTTCCTGATGCTTTCCGTCGGTATTGCCGTATTTTGTGCGGCAAAGCGGGCAGGCAATGTCGTGGGTAAGGGCGGCAATTTCAAGGAGATACTGCGTGTCGGCGTCCGTATGCTCCAGTTCGCCGATAGTTCTGGCATACGCCCATACGCGGATCAGATGGTCAATGTCATGAATATTTCCTTCGGAAAACGAAATCATTTTTTGCATAATTTGAGAAATCGGCATCATATAGGTCACCTCCGAAAATCACAGTGTGCGATAGTAAGGACAGATATTCCGATAGCTTCCGTCTTTCATGCGAAAACCGTCGGGAATCGTGCCTAGTTGGACGAACCCGAGTCTTTCATACAAGTGACGGGCATGGACGTTCGTTTCTACGACGGCATTGAACTGCATCACCGTAAAGCCGAATTTTTTTGCTTGCACAAGGCAATCGGACACCAGTTTTTCGCCGATGTGTCTGCCCCGGCAGACGGAATCTATCGCATAGCTTGCATTGGCGATATGACCGCAGCGTCCGATGTTGTTCGGGTGCAAAATATAAAGTCCCACCACGTGACCGTCTTCTTCGGCGACACCGCAATAGGTCTGCGATGCAAAAAACTGTTTTCCGCTCTCTTCGTCAAGAAACTCTTCCTGCGGGAAAGCGATGCCTTCCTCCACCACTTCGTTCCATATGCGCACCATGGCGTGCAGATCCTGTTCATTGTATTGCCTGATTTTCATAAAAACTCACGTCCTTTTTATTCTCACGCTATATATCTCATGTCATAAATTCATGCCATAGGATCATATGTTACCGGTGCCTCCCCACAACGGCAAAAAAACAACAAAAGCGGCGATTGTCCTTTGGGTACAACCGCCGCTTTTTCTCAGACCAATTTGCGTCCCATCAGAACGCCCATGATCGACGCCATCATCAAACCGCGCGTCCATCCGCTGGAATCGCCCAAGCAGTGCAGACCGTGAATGCTGGTGTTAAGATTTGCGTCCATCTTCACGCGATTGCTGTAAAATTTAAGTTCGGGCGAATAAAGCAGCGTCTCGGTAGAAGCAAAGCCAGGCACCACATGGTCAAGCGCTTGAATGAAATTAATGATGTTCATCATCGCGCGATAGGGCATCGCGGCGGTGATATCACCTGCAACGGCATCCGGCAGTGTGGGTCGAATGTTCGACTGCGCCAGCTCCTTGGGCCAGGTGCGTTTGCCGTCCAGAATATCGCCGAAGCGCTGCACCAGAATGTGCCCTGCGCCGAGCATATTCGTCAGTTCGCCCACCTTTTGCGCATAGGCAATGGGCTGATTGAACGGTACATTGAAGTTATGCGACACCAAAATTGCGAGGTTCGTGTTGCTCGATTTCAGCTCCTTGTAGGAATGCCCGTTGACCACCGCGAGGTCGTTATCGTAGTTTTCCTGGCTGACAAAACCGCCGGGGTTCTGACAGAATGTGCGCACCTTGTTTTTGAACGGACGGGGATAACCGATGAGCTTGGACTCATACAGCACCTCGTTTACCTGTTCCATTACCTCGTTGCGCACCTCGACGCGGACGCCGATATCCACCGTGCCGGNNATGTGCGCACCTTGTTTTTGAAGGGGCGCGGGTAGCCGATCAGCTTGGATTCATAGAGCACCTTGTTAACGGTTTCCATGATCTCATTGCGCACTTCCACGCGCACACCGATATCCACGGTGCCGGGTTCATGCGCAATGTGGTGCTCGGTGNNAGCCAGTCCGCGCCGCGGCGTCCCGTTGCGACAACCGTGTGCTTGGCTTCGACGTCGTATTCGTTTTTGCCGTCGGTGATATGCGCGCCGAGACAGACGGCATTTTTCAGAATCAGATTGGTGCATTCGTACCCGAACAGGATTTCAACGCCGTTGTTCAAAAGATATTGCTCGATAGAGTAATAAATTTCCTGCGCTTTTTCGGTGCCGAGATGACGG
>DLVP01000002.1 GCA_003445125.1 Oscillospiraceae bacterium
ACAAATGGGGTGCAGTTCAAAATGCGGCGCGGGGGTTCGGTTTATTTCTTCAGAGATACGGCAATTTTGACTTTTTCCACGATGTTTTCGGCACAAAGACCGAATTTTTCCAACAATACCGCGGCAGGTCCGGAATATCCGAAACGGTCTTCCACACCGATTTTTACCACCGGCACGGGACGTTCGGCGCAAACCGCACTGCAAACCGCTTCTCCCAACCCTCCGATGATGTTGTGCTCTTCCACAGTCACCAGCACCCCGGTTTCTGCGGCGCAGCGGCAGATCAGTTCCTTGTCCAGAGGTTTGATCGTGTGGATATTGACCACGCGGGCGTGAATCCCCTGTGCTTTGAGAAGATCGTGCGCCTTGAGCGCTTCGTAAACCATCAGACCTGTGGCGACAATGGTCGCGTCGCTGCCTTCGCGCAGCACGACACCCTTGCCAAGCTCAAAATGATAGCTGCTTTCGTCGTTGAACACGGGAACTGCCAGACGTCCGAAGCGCAGGTACATCGGTCCGACATATTCCACTGCCGCTTTGACGGCGGCTCTTGCTTCCACGTCGTCTGCGGGGTTGACAATCACCATGCCGGGAATCGTGCGCATCAGCGCGATATCCTCACAGCATTGGTGGGTAGCGCCGTCTTCTCCGACGGAAATTCCGGCATGGGTGGCGCCGATTTTGACATTGAGGTGCGGGTAGCCGATCGAATTGCGGATAACTTCATACGCTCTTCCCGCGGCGAACATCGCAAAGGAACTGGCAAACGGAATTTTCCCCGCCGTCGCCAGACCCGCGGCAACGCCCATCATGTTTCCTTCGGCAATGCCGCAGTCAATGAACCGTTCGGGGCAAGCTTTTTTGAAAATACCGGTTTTGGTGGCAGCGGCAAGATCCGCATCCAGCACCACCAGGTTTTCATATTCGGAAGAAAGCGCGGCAAGGGCTTTGCCGTAGCTTTCACGCGTGGCGATTTTTAATGTTTCAGACATACCGTTACTCCTTTATCGAATTCAGGATGGCGTTGAGGTCGTTCATGGCGATCTGATACTGCTCCTCGTTCGGCGCGGCACCGTGCCACTCCACGCGATCTTCCATGAAGGTGACATCCTTGCCTTTGGTGGAAAGGGAAATGATCGCGGTCGGTTTTCCTTTTACCGTTTTTGCTTCCTCATAAGCGGCTTCGATTTCGTCGAAGTTATGACCGTTGATGACGATCACATGGAATCCGAACGCGCGAAATTTTTCATCGATCGGGTAAGGAGAACAAACCTCGGAGATTTTTCCGTCAATCTGCAAGCCGTTGTTGTCGATCAGCAGACAGAGGTTGTCAAGCTTGCGGTGCGCGGCAAACATTGCTGCCTCCCAGACCTGACCTTCCTCAATTTCACCGTCGCCGAGAATGGCGTACACACGGTAGTCACGGTCGGAAAGCTTACCTGCCAGTGCCATGCCGCAGGCGGCGGAAACGCCCTGTCCGAGCGAACCGGTGGACATATCCACACCGGGAGTGCCTTTCATGTCAGGGTGTCCCTGAAGCATTGCTCCGGGATGACGCAGGGTTTTGAGCTCGTCCCACGAAAAATATCCCCGCAGCGCGAGTGCGGCGTAAAGCGCGGGCGCGCAGTGCCCCTTGGAGAGAACAAAACGGTCGCGGCCGTCCCATTTGGGATTTTTCGGATCGAGGCGCATTTCCTTAAAATACAGATATGCCAGCACATCGGCGATGGAAAGTGAACCGCCCGGATGACCGGACTTTGCGTGAAAGGTTCCTTCAATCACACCCATGCGAATGCGGCAAGCCTTTTCGGCAAGCTCTCTTTTCAAGTTTTCTTGCATGTTAATCCTCCTGAGGTTTCTTCAGTTTGTCTAAAAACTCCACAAAATACCCCGGCAAGGGGCTTGTAAACTCCATATACTGTCCGCTGATCGGATGAACGAAACCGATGGTGCGGGCGTGCAGACATTGACCGTCCAGTTCTTTGATGACCTTTTTCGGTCCGTACACCGCATCACCCGCCACGGGGTGACCGAGATACGCCATGTGTACGCGAATCTGATGCGTGCGTCCGGTTTCCAGCTTCAGCCGCAGATGTGTGAAGCCCTGATAACGGGCAAGTACTTCGTAATGAGTCACCGCGCGTTTGGAATTTTTGTCGGTCACGCACATTTTTTTGCGGTCGGTCGGGTGCCGTCCGATCGGGGCGTCCACCGTGCCGCTGTCGTTTTTGAGGTTGCCGTAAACCACGGCTTCGTAACAGCGTGTAAAGCTGTGTTCCTTGATTTGGGCGGCAAGTCCGAGGTGAGCCGCGTCGGTTTTTGCCACAATCAGCAGACCGCTGGTCTGTTTGTCGATGCGGTGGACAATTCCCGGACGCAGCACACCGTTGATCCCCGAAAGGGAATCCTTGCAGTGTGCCATCAGTGCATTCACAAGGGTGCCTTCGCTGTGACCGGCGGCAGGATGCACCACCATGCCCTTCGGCTTGTTGACGACCAGCAGATCCCCATCCTCATAAACGATGTCCAGCGAGATGTCCTGCGCCTGCACGTCCAGCGGCTTCGGCGGTTCCACGGTCAGAACCACCATGTCTCCGCATTTGGGTTTATAGTTCTTGGAGACGGGCTTTCCGCAGACGGAAACCTTTCCGTCGTCGATCAGTTTCTGCACCGCCGAGCGTGTCAGACCGCTTTTTTCAGAGAGAAGCTTGTCCAACCGTTCGCCGCCCGCATCCTCAATCACAAAGGTCTGTTCTTTATTCGTCATGGCTCTGTTTGCGCGCGCGGAAGTCGTCGATCAGAATGTACAGAACCAACAGCACGCCGCCGATCGTGATGCAGCAGTCCGCAAGGTTGAATACGGGAAAGTTGAAAAACTTCACCTGGAGATAGTCAATGACGAATTTGTCGGAATTGATAGCAGTAAGCGGTATTCTTCCGAACACATTGATCCGATCGATCAGATTGCCGACGCCGCCAGCAATGATGAGCATGGCGGACCACAGCATCCATCCGTTTTTTATTTTTTTGCGGATCAGATAGCCGACAATCAGGGCAATCACCACAATCGGCATGGCGATCAGATACCAGGTGGCGCCCTTGAAAATACCCCAGGCGGCGCCCGGATTTTCCACGTAGGTCAGACTGAACACGCCGGGAATCACCGAAATTGTCCCCACGGCGGCAAGTGCATTGTATGCCCAGATTTTTATCAGTTGATCGGCGACCACGAGGAGAATGCCGATCAGGGTTACCGTCAATATCATAGTTCCTCCGAACATCAATAAGGGTAGACCGAAAGGCCTACCCTTTAAGATTTATTTCAGGATATCGGCGCAGCGTTTGCACAGCGTCGGATGCTCCGGAACGGAACCGACGGTGTGACTGTACATCCAGCAGCGTTCGCACTTTTCGCCTTCAGCACGGGAGATTGTAATCTGCGGCTCGCCGGCTTCGGCATTCTGTGCCTGACCGCGGACGAGCTTGACCTGAGAAACGATGAACGCCTGTGCGAGGCAGTCGGAAACAGAAGAAACAAAATCGTACAACTCGCCGTCACAGGTCAGCGTGACGCAGGCTTCCAGCGATTTTCCGATGCTCTTGTCGGCACGGGCAGCTTCCAGTGCTTTGTTCACGGTGTCGCGCAGAGCATGGATGCGATCCCATTTCGCGCGGAACGCGTCGTCAAAGGAGCGGGAAGAAGCCTTGTCGATTTCATTGAGAATCACCGAACGGGCATCCATGTCCTTGGTTTTCGGAATGTAGCCCCAAATTTCTTCCGCTGTGAAGGAAAGAATCGGCGCGATGAGCTTGGTCAGACTGACAAGAATGTGATATACCGTCGTCTGAGCGGCGCGTCGGGTCAAAGAGTCGGTCTTTTCGACGTACAGACGGTCTTTCAGAACATCCAGATAGAAGTTGGACATATCCAGCACGCAGAAATTGTGGATGGTGTGGAAAACAATGTGGTAGTCGAAGGCTTCGTAGGCTTCGTTGACTTCCTTTGTAATGTCGTCCAGCCGCATCAGCGCCCATTTGTCCATTTCTTCCAATTGATCGTAAGAAACCGCGTCGGTGTTCGGATCAAAATCCGAAATGGTACCGAGGATGAAACGTGCGGTGTTGCGGATCTTGCGGTACTGTTCGGAAAGCTGCTTGAGAATGTCTTTGGAAATCTTGATGTCGGCGTGATAGTCGGAGGAAGCCACCCACAGGCGGAGAATGTCCGCACCGTATTCATTGATGATGTCCTCCGGCGCGATGCCGTTGCCGAGAGATTTGGACATTTTTCTGCCTTCTCCGTCCACAACCCAACCGTGGGTACAAACGGCTTTGTACGGAGCTTGTCCGCGCCATGCGACCGAGGTCAGCAGGGAGGACTGGAACCATCCGCGGTACTGGTCGTTTCCTTCCAGATACAGATCGCAGGGCCATTTCAGATCGGGACGCTGATCAAGGACTGCCGCATGGGTGCAGCCGGAATCAAACCAAACGTCCATGATGTCGGTTTCTTTGGTGAAGTGCTTACCGCCGCAGTGCGGGCAGGTGAAGTCCTTCGGCAGAATCTGCTCTGCCGACTCAGTATACCAGGCGTCGGAGCCTTTCTCGCGGAAAAGCTCGGAAACCGCATGGATGGAATCGTCGTTGACGACGTATTTTCCGCAGTCCTTGCAATAGAAAATCGGGATCGGGACACCCCAGGTACGCTGTCTGGAAATGCACCAGTCGCTGCGGTCACGGATCATGCCGGTGATGCGGTCTTCGCCCCAGTCCGGAATCCATTTCACGCTCTTGACCGCTTCAATGGCTTGCTCCTTGAACCCGTCCACAGAGCAGAACCACTGCTGAGTCGCGCGGAAAATCACCGGATCCTTGCAGCGCCAGCAGTGCGGATATTCGTGCTCGAACTTGGGCGCGTCAAAAAGAAGCCCCGCTTTTTCAAGGTCAACAAGCACAAGCTTGTCGGCGTCTTTAACGAATGTTCCGACATAAGGCGTAGGCTCGGTCATATCGCCCTTGCCGTCTACAAGCTGAATAAACGGAAGGTCGTATTTTCTGCCGACTCTGGCGTCGTCCTCGCCGAAGGCGGGCGCACAGTGGACAATACCCGTGCCGTCAGTCATGGTGACATAGCTGTCGCACATAACAAAGAACGCCTTTTTGCCCTGTTTGTCGCAAAGGGGTTTTACATAAGAAAACAGCGGCTCGTATTCTTTATATTCAAGCGCCTTGCCGGGGAACTCTTCAAGAATTTCGTATGCGGGCGTATCTTCATTACCGAGCTTTGAAAGCACCTTGTCAAGAAGCGCCTTTGCCATATAGTAAGTAAAGCCGTCTGCCGCCTTAACCTTGCAATATGTATCGTCGGGGTTAACGCAAAGCGCAACGTTTGAGGGAAGAGTCCACGGAGTCGTCGTCCACGCAAGGAAATATGCGTCCTCGTTTTTAACCTTAAAGCGCACTACGGCAGAGCGCTCTTTAACGGTTTTGTAGCCCTGAGCCACCTCGTGCGAGGAAAGCGGCGTTCCGCAGCGCGGGCAATAGGGAACTATTTTAAATCCCTTGTAAAGAAGCCCTTTTTCATAAATCTTTTTAAGCGCCCACCATTCGGACTCGATATAAGAATTGTGATATGTTACATAGGGGTTATCCATATCAGCCCAAAAGCCGACCGTACGCGAAAAATCCTCCCACATACCCTTATATTTCCAAACACTCTCTTTGCAGTGACTGATAAAGGGTTCAAGGCCGTATTCTTCTATCTGCTCTTTTCCGTCAAGCCCGAGCATTTTTTCGACTTCAAGCTCTACGGGGAGGCCGTGCGTATCCCAGCCCGCTTTTCTCGGAACCATACAGCCCTTCATTGTGCGGTAGCGGGGAATCATATCTTTAATTACCCTTGTAAGAACGTGCCCTATATGCGGCTTTCCGTTAGCCGTAGGCGGACCGTCATAAAATACATATGGCGTTCCCTCTTTTCTGAGGGCGATGCTTTTTTCAAAAATCTTGTTGTCGTGCCAAAACTTTTCAATTTTCTTTTCCTGTTCGACAAAGTTTACATTAGGCGAAATAGGCTCGTACAATTTTGTTACCTCCTTAGTAACCGCTTATTACGCGTAAAGGGAGAAAAAAATCTTTGCCCCGTAATAACGGGACAAAGATGAATTCCTTGCAACCACCCATATTACGCATACAAATTTATATGCTGCCACGGTAACGGCGGGCTGCCGGAGAAGCTTACTTAGAAAAGCTCTGTTGGGCTTTCGGCTCGAAAGGGATATTCACGCACACACCGCCGCCGGGCTTGCACCGCCCCCGACTCGCTTTGGGCATTTAATATGCGCTACTGTCTTTGTCACAGCCTTTTATACAAGGGTATATTAACACTATTAAAAGAATATTGCAAGTGTTTTTTAATTCAATTCGATTTCAATTTTCTGCGTTGTAAATAGA
>DLVP01000005.1 GCA_003445125.1 Oscillospiraceae bacterium
CATGGGCGGCACCGGGACATGGAATCTCGCGCTTTCGTATCCCACATTGTTTGCAAGGATTGCTCCGCTTTCGGGAAGCATGCGGGTGCGACCTGAATATATCGAAAAGCTGAAAAATATCCCCGTATGGACGTTCGTCGGCTCCGCCGATACCATAGTGCCACCCGATTCCTCCATGGATTTTATTGCGGCACTGAAGGAAGCCGGAGGAAACGCCAAAATCACAGTCTTCGGTGACGCAGACCACTTTACTGTACCGTCGCTGACTTACCTTGATAAAAATATTGATCTAATAAACTGGCTTACAAATAAAGCTAACTAAATCCGTTGATAAGAAAAAGCAAAGCGCGCTGCTGTTTCTTTCATAATAAAATTTAAGAAACGAGGTATTTACCATGAAATTCACAAAAATCATAGGAACGACTCTTGCGGTCCTTTGCGTATGCTCTGCAATTTCGCTCGGCACATTTGCCGCGGAAAATACAGAAATCGGCACAGCAAAATCCGAAACCGTTACCGTACTTGAAGAGGGTCTTAAAAACGGTTTGAAAGAGGGACTCAAGGGTGGTATGAAGGACGGCACAAAGCAAGGGCTTAAGAACGGGCTTGTCGGCGGTGCAAAATCCGGATGCAAGGACGGACTCAAAAACGGGCTGAAGAACGGACTGAAAAACGGAGAGTTGAAAGGTAACTGAGTGTTTTCGGAAATCTGAAAGGAGTGATCCTATGAAAAAAATATGCCGTATCATCAGTATCGCTCTTGCCCCGCTGATGACATTCACCGCGCTTTCGGTATCTGTGTTTGCGGCAAACGGTAAAGACGACAACATGAATATGTTTGAACACAGCGACTTTATCGAAAAGGAACAACCGGAGCTTGACGAGGAAACAAAACGGTTGATTTCGCTCTATCAAAGAAATCCAAACGACGAAAACTATGAAAATCTCCGTGCCGCTGTCATTCGCAATTATGATGCGGTGCTTGTCCGAAAGGAAGCAAAGCTCGCCGAACTGAAAGCCGAAACGCAGGGAAAGCCGGGCGGGGACGCGAAGGTCGCCGAAATGCAGGAAATTGTGGATGAAATATATCTGACTTATTGGGACAGAATCAACGCCACCATGCTCCGCTTTACGGACGAAAGACTTCTCAAATGGAAGATCGCAGACGCACCGATGTACGAATATATTCCCGTAATGGGCGCAGGCTCTGACATCTATGTCAGTCGTACACAGGTGACAAATGAGCATTACAAGGCGTTTGTTGATGCAACCGGGTACAAGGTTCCGTCAAGCTGGAAAAACGGGACTTATCCTGCGGGAGAAGAAAACTATCCGGTCAATATGGTCTCTGCGGCAGATGCGAAAGCTTATTGCAGCTGGCTGACAGCGAATGACCAAGAAAATCTCTACCGGCTTCCCACCGAGAGCGAATGGGAACTTGCTGCTGGTCACATGCCGAAGGATGCAGATTTCAACTGCGGCGTCAATGACGGCAGAACTCCCGTTGAGCAATACGCCGGAGTTACACGCGGTGCGCACGGGGCAATCGATTTCTGGGGCAATGTCTGGGAATGGACATCCACTGAGAGAAGCAACAACGGCGTCATGATTACGCTCGGTGTCAAGGGCGGCGCGTGGAACACGGCAAGAACCGATTGTCGCACCGAATACCGCGAGGAAGGCAGAGCTGCCGCTCTCGTTATGAAGATGTCGGATTCCGTGTAATTCGGGTACTCGGCGGCAAGGGAGATCAAACTCCCGTCTTTACTCCCGAACTGTTTGAAACAGTTATCGGGAAGGCTGAAACGACTGTCGGATCGAAAGTGACTGTAAGAATCACGGTTTCGCTTGATGTTACCTCCGTTCTGGTAAACGGCAAGGAAGCAGAACTGCTTCGCATCAGTGAAAGGAAAGGAAAATCCTCCTTCAAAGCAATTATCATTCCGAATGAAGCCGGAACCTGTGAGATCGTCATCATTCTTTACAATAAGGACGGAAACGCTTCCGCACCGACCTCCAACAGTGTTACCGTTATACCGAAGAAAGGCAGAAAGGAACCTGTTCCGTCTGTTTGACGAAAAACCAACAAGTGCCTGTCACAGCTGACGCCTCCCCTGAAGTCCGTGTGACAACAAAAAGAAATCTCAAAAAGCCTTGAAAACACTGAGTTTTCAAGGCTTTTTGGTGGTGCGAGTGACAGGACTTGAACCTGCACGGAAATCCACCAGAACCTAAATCTGGCGCGTCTGCCAATTTCGCCACACTCGCTTATTTTTTCACAGAATGTAAAACAAAACGCCCTGGTTGCAGGGCGTTTTGTGGTGCGGATAACAGGACTTGAACCTGCATGCAATTGCTTGCATATGGACCTGAACCATACGCGTCTGCCAATTCCGCCATATCCGCATATCTGATCATTTCTTTTTTACTCGAAGCGATCTTCTCCGAGGCGGGGCTTACTGCCTGATCCGCTGATGTTCGTGTCACCGACCGAACGAATATTATTTTACCACAAGGTCCTTCAAATGTCAATATCCTATTTTATTTTTCCTCAAATTTTTTTGAAATTTTATTTGCAAAAAAAATTGCAGGGCAAAAGTCAAAGATTTTTGCCCTGCTAATCGATATAAAGGCTCGTCTTCAGAGGACAATTGCAATGATACTCCGAGTTTTTGACACAATCAGAACAATCGCATCATCAGTTGAAATATCTCTTCAAAAGTCCTTCGAACGCC
>DLVP01000079.1:0-498 GCA_003445125.1 Oscillospiraceae bacterium
CCAGGGCTTCCTTTTTTCCGTCGGCGGTTTTGGTGTCGACGCGTTTGACAATTTTCGTCTCCTTTGCCACTGCCATGTTCCAGTTCTCCTTCTCTATCCGTGCTTTAGTTTACGATACACAGTATTATTATAGCAAACCCTCGCTCTTTTTTCAATAGAAATCGACAAAAACACAGGCGCACACGCAAAAAAACCGTCCTCGAAAGAGGACGGTTCAAAAGCATTATCGTTCTTCTCTGAAATACGGCAGTCCCAGGTGTGCCGGGGGCTGTGTTTCCCGTTTCTTGCGCATACTGGTGATCACCAGCACGACGATCGTCACGACATACGGTGCCATTTTGAACAGCTCCTGTGCGCTGACGCTCAGATCGGGGATATAGTTGTTCACGATGAACAGTCCGCCGAACAGAATCGATCCGAGGATACTGATATCGGGCTTCCAGACGGCGAAAATTACCAGCGCAATCGCCAGCCATCCGCGGTCGCCGAAGCCGTTAT
>DLVP01000079.1:530-1116 GCA_003445125.1 Oscillospiraceae bacterium
CGTTGGACCAGACACCGCAGGCATAGTCCATGACGTAGTACAGTCCGCCGAGTCCGGCAATCATTGCGCCGATGCAGGTGGAAAAATATTTGTACTTTTCCACGTTGATTCCCGCAGCATCCGCGGTGGCGGGGCTTTCGCCCACGGCGCGCAGGTTCAGTCCCACGCGGGTGCGTTTGAGCACATAAGAAGCCACCAAGGCAATCACAATCGCCGCATACGCCAGCGTGCTGTACGAAAGAAACACTTCGCCGAACCAGCCGAGTTTTTCCGCAAACGGCAGCGACTGACGGAAAAGCGTGCTTGTCTTTGTCAGAATGACCGACGGCACGTCGCTTTTGGTCAGTTTGATCAGCGACCCGCCGAAAAAGTTGCCGAATCCAACACCGAACGTCGTCAGCGCCAGACCGGTGACGTTCTGGTTGGCACGCAGGGTGACGGTCAGAAAGCTGTAAATCAATCCCATCATCAGGGAGCCGAGAAGCGAACAGAACAGAGGAATCAGCACCGCAAGCACCGGATTAAAATTCGCGCCCGAATTTTCGTACAAAAACGCGCCGATGACGCCGCCGATACCGCCTACGTA
>DLVP01000079.1:1145-1854 GCA_003445125.1 Oscillospiraceae bacterium
TTTTCGGTGATGATCTCACCGGTGGAGCCGAACAAAAGCGGTACGCCCTGCATGACCGCACGGTGGATGAACGATGCCCACATTATGCCTTGACCTCCTTTTTCGCCTTACGGAAGCGGATCTGATAATTGATGAAAAATTCACTGCCGATAATAAAGAAAATGATAATGCCGGTAATGATATCCGAAAACGACTTGTTCAGACCGAATTTAGTGGAAATTTCGCCCGCGCCCTTCTGCAAAAACACCAGAAACAGCGAGGTAATGACCATAAAGAACGGATTGAATTTTGCCAGCCACGACACCATAATTGCCGTAAATCCGCGTCCTGCCGCCGTATCGCGCGTGATCGTATGATCCGCGCCGCTGACGAGCAAAAAGCCCGCGATACCGCAGATGGCACCGGAAATCAGCATGGTGCGGATAATGACCTTTTTCACGTTGATTCCGATATAGCGGGCGGTGTTTTCACTTTCGCCCACGACCGAAATCTCATATCCCTGCTTGGAGGATTTCAGATAAATAAACATCACCACGGTCATCACCGCGACAATCAACACATTGATCAGATATTTCTGCCCGAACAGTGCGGGAATCCAACCGGCATTGCTCGTGGCATTGATCACGCCGATCTGTCCCGATCCCTTCGGAACCGACCACTCATAGGCAAAATACGAAATCAGCTGAATCGCAATATAGTTCATCATCAG
>DLVP01000079.1:1922-13251 GCA_003445125.1 Oscillospiraceae bacterium
AAGCCCCAGACCGCACCGGCAATCATGCTTACCAGCACCATTACGGGAAACAGCAGCCACGTCGGGAGCTTGTCGCCCCAAAACAGCATACAGGTTGCCGTTGCCAAGCCTCCGACCAGCACCTGTCCTTCGGCGCCGATATTCCAAAATCTCATTTTGAACGCCGGTGTTACTGCCAGCGATACACACAAAAGCATCGCCGAATCCTGCACAAACGTCCAAACACGGCGTTTGGTTCCGATTGCGCCTTCAATGATCGTGCCGTACACGCTCCACGGATTCTCTCCCGTCAAAAGCACCGTCACCACCGCGCTTACCGCAAGCGCCGCCGCCACGGCAATCAGCCGCACGATCCACGCCTTCCACCACGGAATCGCCCCGCGTTTGACGATATGAAACAGAGGTTCTCTCGTTTTACTTGCCATCGTTTTCTCCTCCCTCATGTCCCGATTTAGTCATCAGAAGTCCCACCTGATCCTTGGTCGTCGTGCGGGCATCCACCACACCGGTCACGTGTCCCGAACCGATGACAAGAATCCGATCGCACAGGGCAAGCAGAACGTCCAAGTCCTCGCCCACAAAGATCACGGCAGTTCCGCGTTCTTTCTGCTGATTGAGAAGATGATAAATCATATACGACGAGTTGATGTCCAATCCGCGTACCGGATATGCCGCCATCAGCACCGTCGGTGCCGCTGCAATTTCACGTCCGACCAGCACCTTCTGCACGTTTCCGCCCGACAGGCGGCGCACCGGCGTAGAAGCACTGGGCGTGACCACTTCCAGCTCTTTGATCACTTGTTCTGCCAGCGTTTTCGGGGATTTTCTCTCGACAAACATCGATTTACCCTTCCGATAGCTGCGCAGCATCATATTATCCACAATGTCCATATTTCCGACCAGTCCCATGCCCAGACGATCCTCCGGCACAAAAGACAGCCGCACGCCCAGTTCACGGATCTGCATCGGGGTTTTATCGCGAAGATTTTCCGTTTTCTGTGTTTTGGGATCATGGTACAGAATCTCGCCCGCCTGCAAATGCTGCAAGCCCGCAATGGCTTCCAGAAGCTCGCGCTGACCGCTGCCCGCGATACCCGCAATACCCAGAATTTCGCCGCTTCGTGCTTCAAAGGAAACATTATCCAGCAGGCGCACGCCTTCACGGCTCACGCACTGCAATCCGCGCACCACCAAACGGTCGGTCGGATTGACGGGGTCGGTACGTTCAATATTCAGATCCACCTTTTTGCCCACCATCATCTCGGTCAGCTGCTCCGGTGTGGTTTCGGCGGTATTCACCGTACCGATTTACTCTCCCTTGCGCAGCACCGCCACGCGGTCGGAAAGCTCCATCACTTCGTTGAGCTTATGGCTGATGAGAATGATTGCCTTGCCCGCTTCGCGCATCCGCCGCAGAACCGCAAACAGCTTCCGGATTTCCGGCACCGTCAGCACGGCGGTCGGCTCGTCCAGAATCAGAATATCCGCACCGCGATACAGCGTTTTGACGATTTCCACCGTCTGTTTTTCGGAAACGGACATTTCATAGATTTTTTTCATCGGGTCAATATCAAATCCGTACAGGTCGCAGATTTCGCGCACTTTTTTTGCCGCCTGCTTCAGATTGAACTTCTCGTCCTCATGTCCGAGCACGATGTTTTCCGCCGCCGTAAACACGTCTACCAGTTTGAAATGCTGATGAATCATGCCGATTTTGCAGTCGTAGGCATCTTTGGGCGAACGAATCACCACTTCCTTGCCGCCGATGAAAATCTGTCCTTCATCCGGAAAATAGATTCCCGAAATCATATTCATCAGTGTGGTCTTTCCGCTTCCGTTCTCGCCGAGAATGGAAAGGATCTCGCCGTAATTGACGGTCAGGCTGACATCTTTGTTCGCCACAATACTGCCGAAGGTTTTTGTGATATGTTTCAGTTCGATAGCCGGTGTCATACCGTATTCCTCCTCTTTTGACTTTGAAAAACGCACGGCAGACAAGCCATGGGCTTTTCAAAAACAAAAACAACAATCAGGCGGGACAAAATTGTCCCGCCTTGACTGCAAGTAAATTCAATCAAGCTTCGGTGTCGAGCAGGTTGATACCGTCGATCTTCACATCGAAGTACGGAGCGGAACGGTATTCAGACTCGTGGAAGTAACCGTCGGAAATAACCTCGGTGTCTTTCTCATATGCAGGATCGGAATTAACATCTGCCATATAAGACTCCAGTTTCTTACCGTCTACGGTGAAGGTGTTGATATCAAACACGTGCAGAGAACCGTCTGCCAGTTTTGCTTTTGCAGCATCGATGGCTTCCTGGGTTCCTTCGGCAGCAGCAGTACCGAGTTCGGTCAGCTTCACAGCGCCGTCCTCAAGTCCTTTGCACCAGTCGGCGTCAATGGTCTTGCCTTCTTTGACGCAGTTGATCATATAGGTCATGTAAGGTGTCCAGTCGATACGGGAAGAAACGATGAAAGTGTTCGGGCAAGCTTCCGCTGTGCTTCCGTTATAGGAAACATTCGGGACATTGGCAACTTCGCAAGCGGTCGGAGCGCCCATGGAGTCTGCGTGCTGGCTGATCAGTTTGCAGCCGCCTTTGATCAGAGCCTCCGCTGCCTCTTTTTCTTTGCCTTCGTCATACCAAGAACCGGTGAACTTAACGTCCATTGTAGCGGTCGGGCAAACCGAACGCGCACCGAGGAAGAAGGAAGTATAACCGGAGATAACTTCCGCATAGGGGTAAGCGCCGACATAGCCGATCTTTGCTTCTTCTGCCTTGAACTGTCCGGCAGCGATCATTTCGTTGAGCTTAAGTCCCGCGGCGATACCTGCCAGATATCTGCCTTCATAGATGGAAGCAAATGCGTTATGCAGGTTGGGGATGCCGGCAGTGTGAGCCGTCGTACCGGTTGCATGGCAGAACTGAACATTTGGGAATTCCTGAGCAGCCTGTGCGATGAACGGCTCATGACCGAAGGAGTCTGCGAACACGATGTCGCATTTAGCATCTGCCAGGTCAGCCGCCGCTTCGTAGCAGGCATTGGATTCCGGAATATTGGTTTTCATAACGATTTCAGCACCTGTTGCTTCGCAAGCCGCTTTCGCTGCGTTGATGAAGTTGAGGTCATAGGTGGAGTTTTCGTCATGCAAGAAGATGAAACCGACCTTCAGGGTCTTTCCGTCTGTGGAAACGGTGGAAGCATCGCCTTCGGACGACACGCTGCCCGCAGCAGAATTGTCTTCTGTTTTGCTTGAGTTCTGATCGCCGTTGTTGCCGCACGCAGCCACACCCAGGATCATGCAAAGAGCCAACGCCAGTGCAAGAATCTTTTTCATGTAATTTTTCCTCCTGCCTTTCGGCAAAATTATGTAAAAGGGACCTTCCCTTTTAACCTTGATGACGAAAACGAACCGTGCCGTTTTCCATGCTGTCGATGATCGCCAGCGAATCCACGCGGTAGCCTTCCCGACGCAGCTCGTCGCCGCCGCCCTGGAAACCTTTTTCAATCTGCGTCGTGATACCCACGACCTCGGCGCCCGCCTGTCCCACGATATCGATCAAACCGCGGATCGCATTTCCGAGTGCCAAAAAATCGTCCGCAATCAGCACGCGGTCGTCTTCCTTCAGGCAATCTTTTTCGATCACGATCCGGTAATCCTGACCGTGTGTGTAGGAATGCACCATTGCGCCGTACACATTGCCCGACAGGTTGTCCGTCCGATGTTTTTTGGCAAACACGATCGGAACCGAAAGCTCCATCCCGATTGCCGCCGCATACGCGATGCCCGAGGCTTCCACCGTCACGATTTTATTGACGCCGCTGCCCCGATACAGTCGGGCAACCTCCTGCGCCATTTCTTTCAGAAACACGGTGTCAATCTGATGATTGAGAAAACCGCCGACCTTGAGAATATTGCCGGGCAACACTTTGCCCTCGCGGAGAATCTTTTCTTCCAGTGCTTTCATACAGCCACTCCCAACAAAAGAAAAAAGACAGGTACTTGGCGTAACTGTCCTATATCAAACCGCTTTTCCGTCCCTTTCGGAAACAGAAAAACAAGCCTCTCAATAGTCGTACGCTTAGGTGGTACGGTAGAAACGTCTGAACCGGATAATCAGACATATATTGACAGCCGATATGCGTTTTTTTGATTACAGCTATATCGTAACACAACCGACAGGAACTGTCAAGATGGAAAATCAAAATCGGGACAACGACATTTTTTTACAGTTTCTGTTCTTTGTTTTTATCCATCTTGCACAATCCCCAAAAAAGCATCGTCCGCCTGCACAGACCTGTGCGGGCGGACGGAGATTTCTTCTTTATTGCTCGTCTTTTTTATCGCTCTTTTTCAGCATCAGATTTGCCAGGATTCCCAGAATCAGAGCGCATGCAATCGAGGTAAGCGTGACCTTGCCGAAGGTCAGGGTCAGACCGCCGATTCCGGCAATCAGGATGACCGACACGACAAACAGGTTGCGGTTTTCTTCTAGATCCACCGTCTGGATCATTTTCAGACCGGAGACCGCGATGAATCCGTACAGTGCCATGCACACACCGCCCATGACGCAGGAAGGAATGGTGTTGACGAAGGCGACGAAGGGAGAGATGAAGGAAATCAGCATAGCGCCGATTGCCGTAGTAATCAGGGTTACGATCGAAGCGTTGCGGGTGATTGCCACACAGCCGACAGACTCACCGTAGGTTGTGTTCGGGCAGCCGCCGAAGATGGCACCGACCATGGATCCGACACCGTCGCCGAGCAGGGTTCTGTGCAGACCGGGCTCTTCCAGAAGGTCTTTTCCGATGACAGTGGAGAGGTTCTTATGATCCGCGATATGCTCTGCGAACACCACGAAGGCAACCGGTACATACGCCACGGCAACCGTTCCGACGAATGCCGCATCGATATCCTTGAAGCCTTTCAGTGCGGTGACAAAGGTGAAGTCGGGAAGATGAAAGAAGGTGTTGAGTCCCACGCCGTTTTCCACCAGTTTGGTGAAGGCGCTGAAGTCGATGATTTTGAGCGCGTCAATGCCCGCGGCATCGCCGATGACCGTGAAGATCGTCGCCGTCGCATAGCCTGCCAGGATACCCATGATGAACGGAATCAGTTTCAGCATTTTTTTGCCGTAGCAGGAGCAGAGCATCGTCACAGCCAGCGTGACCAGTCCGCAGAATACGGCAAGCAGGGAGTTTCCTCCGGCAGGTGCTTTTTGCAGGTCGCCGACCGCATTTGCCGCCAGGGAAAGTCCGATGATGGACACGGTCGGTCCGATGACGACCGCCGGCATCAGTTTATTGATCCAAGCCGTACCGACCGCTTTCACGATCAGCGCGATGACCACATACACCAGTCCGGCGAACGCTGCACCGATGATCAGTCCGAGGTAGCCCGCCTGCATGGAAAGCGCACCCGCAAACGCTGCCGTCATCGAACCGATGAACGCAAAGGAGGAACCCAGGAAAACCGGGCTTTTGAATTTGGTGAACAACTGATAAACCAAGGTGCCGATACCTGCGCCGAACAGTGCCGCTGCAATATCCATTTGGCTGGCAGACGCCATCTCCGCGGTATTGCTGTTGATGATGACCGGTACCACCAGCGTTGCCGCCATGATCGCCAGCAACTGTTGAATCGCGAACACAATGACTTGTCCGAACTTAGGTTTGTCGTTTACGTCATAAACGAGTTTCATGGAAATTCCTCCGATAAATTTTATTTATTCAAAAGCATATCGCCTTTTGAATCATAAAAAAATCGCCTTACCGCACACGCAGCAAGACGCACCGAATTTCTTTCAGTTATTTCCTCTTGCCGGCATCACGGTACCGAATTAAAGATTCATCCTGAATATATTACCATACTTTTTGACAAATTGCAACCCTTTTTTTAAATTTTTTCAAACTCTTGCGTATGACCGTTTCCTATGTTACAATAGAAGCGAGGTGATGTTTTGAAAATTCAGTATGATGTCATGCCCTACCCCACCAACAAACGCCCGAAGCGACAGCTTTTTCTCTTCACACTGCTCATTTTCCTTTTGAGCAAAATCTGTATGATCGGGCAGAAATACAAAATCCGCAAAGTGAACATGAAAGGACTCAAACCGCCCTACATTCTTCTTTCCAATCATATGTACTTTGTGGATTTCTATCTCAATGCCATTGCCACTTTTCCGCACTCCGTCAACAACGTGGCAACCATCGACGGCTACTACCGCCGTCCGAAGCTTATGGAATGGCTCGGGTGCATCTGCAAGCGGAAATTCACGAACGATCTTTCGCTGATCCGTTCTATCATGACCTGTCTGAAACGGTACCGCAGTATTCTGAGTATGTACCCGGAAGCGCGATACTCCCCGACCGGCACCACGGCGATTCTCCCCGACTCGCTGGGAAAGCTGATCAAAAAAGCCGAAGTCCCGGTGGTCACGCTGATGCACCACGGCAACTATCTGCACACACCGTTCTGGGATCACGAGCGCAAGCGCAAGGTGCCGCTGTGCTCCGTCATGACGCAGATTCTCTCCGTCGAGGACATCCGACGCATGGATGCGGCAGAGATCAACCGCACCGTGCGCGAAGCTATGCAATATGATGAATACACCTATCAGTCGGAAAACAATCTGCACATCACCGAACCGTACCGCGCCGAAAATCTCCACAAGGTGCTTTACAAATGTCCGCATTGCGGCGCAGAAGCGATGACCTCCGCCGGCATTACGCTTTCCTGCACCTCCTGCGGAAAAGTCTGGGAAATGGACACGCTCGGACGCCTGAACGCGCGCGAGGGGGAAACGGAATTTCCGCACATTCCCGACTGGTACGAATGGCAGCGGCAGTGCGTGCGCGAAGAAATCGAAAGCGGAAGCTATTCCTTTGACGACGAAGTGGACGTTTATTCTCTCACCAACCCGAAAGAATTTATCCACGTCGGAAAAGCGCGGCTCATCCACAATTACGACGGGTTCACGCTCTCCGGCACCTATCGCGGACAGGAATTTGAGATTTCCCGTCCCGCGCTCGGAATGTACGGGCTGCACGTGGAGTACGATTACGTCTACGTCCGTCCCGAAGACTGTCTGGACATTTCCACGGAGGATGACTCGCTGTACTGTTACCCCACAAAGAAAAATGTGGTCACCAAACTCTCCCTTGCCACCGAAGAACTTTACCGCTGGCGCATGGCACACCGCTCACATGCCGCGAAAGTTGACTGATTTTGTAATATTCAATCACATTTATACAATTTGTAAAGCCCGTGTGCGAAACACGGGCTTTTGATTTACGAAAAAGTTTTGCTGATTTTCGCTTGCAAGTAAAAAAGAAACTTGCTATAATGCAGGCAAGAGGTGATTTTTTATGATCAATGTCCGCGATTTCGGCGCCATCGGCAACGGAATTTCCGATGACACCGACGCTTTACAAAAGGCTCTCAACCTCGGCGGTCATATTACTGTCCCTGCCGGCACCTATCTCACAGGTACCCTGTATCTTCAAAGCAACACCTGTCTTGAACTGGAAGCGGGCGCCGTCCTCCTTGGTACAACGGACAAATCCCGCTATAACGCCGATGATTTTTGCCCGCAAAAAACTGTGTGTTCACTGTCGAACACGTCAGCGGCGCCCATTTGTTGGTTGCCGTCGGGCAAAAGAACATTACCCTTTGCGGCGATGGTGTGATTGACGGAAACTCGCACTATTGGGTGAACGAACACAAACGCATGGGCGAAAATTCCATTACCTTTGCCCCCAACGATGAGCGTCCCGGGCAGATGATCTTCTTCTGCGAATGTCAGAATGTCTCGCTTCGCGATCTGACTCTTCAAAACGGTCCGTACTGGTACCTTCTTCTGCACGGCTGCACCGATGTCTCCGTCCGTGGTCTGAAAATCTACGGCGAGCCGCTCCAATATACCAACGACGGTATCGACCTCGACTGCTGCCGCAACGTGACCGTCAGTGACTGCATCATCCGTACCGGCGACGACGGCATTACCATCCGTGCTTACGGCGTTCCGCTGGTCACACCGCAAGACTGTGAAAACATTGTGATCACCAACTGTGTAATTTCCTCGTTCGGTGATTACGGTGTGCGCATCGGCGTCGGCGACCGTGACATCCGTCACTGTCTGCTGTCAAATCTTTTGATTCACGATTCGCACCACGGCATCGGCATCATTTCGCGTTTTTCTCCGAAATCTCCCGGCGTCAACATTGAGGACATTACCGTTTCCGACTGCAAGGTGGACGCGGATCGCGCCCTTGTTATCCGCATGAGCAATACAGACGCTCACCCGGCGTTTCCCGAACCCCGCCGCATCTCCGACATCCGCATTTCGGGGCTGCGGGGAAGGTTCCGTCACAATGCCGAAATTCTCGGTCACGAAGGTGCCGAGCTTTCCGACATCAAGCTCAACGACTGCCGCTTCACTGCTTACGGCATCGCCCACACGCCCGATTGCGACGAACGCGGAATCTGGGGATGCTGCTGCACCGACAGTGCCATGGAAATCCGCAATGCCAACCGCGTCATTTTGCAGGACGTGGGCTTTGATTGGGAAGAAAATATCGGCTTTCGGCACGACATTCACATTCAAAACAGCAAAGTATCCGTTCGCGGCGGCGAATTTCCGAAAGGAATCGCTGAAGAATAAGCTGTCCGCGCGGGCAACGCCGTGAAAATCGGCTAATTTTGTAAACTTCTACACAATTTATACAATTTGTAAATCCCGTGTGAAAAACACGGGATTTTTATTTGCAAAAAAAACACCCGATCGGTTTCCCGATCGGGTGTTTTGTCTGAAAAAATCAGACCAATTCGATAATTGCCATCTCTGCGGCGTCACCGCGGCGAGGTCCTTTTTTGATGATGCGGGTATAACCACCGTTGACATCAGCATACTTCGGGGAAATCTCGTCAAACAGCTTCTTGACTACGCTCTCTTTCGTGATGAAAGCGAGCGCCTGACGCTTGGAGTGGAGATTGTTTTGTTTGCCGATCGTAATCATTTTCTCGGCTACGGCTCTGACTTCCTTCGCTCTGGTGACCGTCGTCTCTACTTTTCCGTTCTCCAGAAGATAGGTGACCATGGCTCTGAGCATGGCACGTCTGCTGTCGGAAGTTCTGCCGAGTTTTCTTGTTCCTGGCATCGAATTTCACTCCTTACCTGGTTGGATTTTTCTCTTATTCGTCGTCCGATGTGAGGCTGAAGCCCAACGACGTCAGCTTGTTTCTCACTTCGTCCAGCGACTTCTTTCCGAGGTTACGGACTTTCATCATCTCTTCCTCGGACTTGCTGATCAGATCTTTTACCGTATTGATCCCTGCCCGTTTCAGACAATTGAAGGATCTGACAGACAGGTCAAGCTCTTCAATGGTCATCTCAAGGACTGCTTCCTGAGAATTTTCCTCTTTCTCTGTCATGATCTCCGTATACGTTGCATCCGACAGATCAACAAAGAGGTTGAGATGTTCGTTGAGGATCTTGGCTGCCAGCGACACCGACTCCTTCGCGGAAATCGTGCCGTCGGTCCACACCTCAAGGGTCAGTTTATCATAGTCGGTAATCTGACCAACTCGGGTATTCTCTACGGTATAATTCACCTTCAGTACCGGCGTGTAGATACTGTCTACCGGAATGACTCCGATTGCCGTCTGAAGATTCTGCTTGTTGCGTTCAGCGGATACATAGCCACGACCTTTGTCGATGGTGATCTCCATATCCAGCTTAGCTCCGGCTCCGAGCGAAGCAATATGCATGCTTGGGTCGAGTATTTCGACTTCCGAATCCGTCTTGATCGAACCGGCGGTGACTTCTCCTTCACCTTCCGCTTCAATATACACCGTTTTCGGTGTGTCCGAATACATCTTCGCGGTCAGTCCCTTGATATTCAGGACGATCTCCGTGACGTCTTCTTTTACACCCGGAATGGTCGAGAACTCATGCTGTACGCCGTCAATCTTTATCGATGTAACAGCGACACCGGGAAGCGAGGAGAGTAGTACTCGCCTTAAACTGTTGCCAAGCGTTGTGCCGAAGCCACGCTCAAGAGGCTCTACGATAAATTTACCATATGTGCCGTCTGATTTTAGTTCAGCAGTATCGATCTTTGGTCTATCTATCATTTGCTATTAACCCTCCTTATGATGAGCAGATAAATCTGCCGTTTGTCTACGCCTTCCTTTAAGCAACGCTCAAAACCATTACTTCGAATACAACTCGACGATAAGGTGTTCCGCGATTTCGAGGTCGATGTCCTCTCTCTTCGGAAGTTCCACATATCTGCCGGTCATCGTGTTGCGGTCAGAATCCAGCCACTTCGGAACGGGGCGAGCGGAGTTCGCTTCAATGATAGCTTTGATCTTTTCGTTTGTCTTGCTGCCTTCGCTTACCGCGATCACATCGCCTGCCTTCAGGAGCATCGAAGGAATGTTCGCCTTCTTGCCGTTGACGGTGAAGTGATTGTGCAGCACGAGCTGTCTTGCTTCTTTTCTGGAATCGGCAAAGCCCAGTCTGTAAATGATGTTATCAAAACGGCTTTCAAGAATGGTCAACAGGTTTTCACCGGTTACGCCGGCTTTTCTGTCTGCCATCTCAAAGTATTTTGCAAACTGGCTCTCCAACACGCCGTAATAGCGCTTTGCTTTCTGTTTTTCACGCAACTGGAGTCCGTATTCCGATACCTTTTTACGATTTTGACCATGCTGGCCGGGAGCGTACTGTCTGCGTGCAATTGCACACTTATCCGAATAGCATCTCTCGCCTTTCAGGAACAGCTTCTGTCCCTCACGACGGCAGAGTCTGCACGAAGCACCCGTATATCTTGCCATCTGGTTTGCACCTCCTGTATGGTTTTCGTTTGTTTGTCAACTTCTCGCGATCAGACGCGTCTTCTCTTCGGCGGGCGGCATCCGTTGTGCGGGATCGGCGTGACATCTTTAATCATGCTGACTTCCAATCCTGCTGCCTGCAATGCACGGATCGCTGCTTCACGTCCTGCACCCGGTCCTTTGACGTAGACATCCACAGACTTCAGTCCATGTTCCATCGCGGCTTTCGCGGCGGTTTCCGCTGCGCTCTGTGCGGCAAACGGTGTGGACTTCTTCGATCCACGGAATCCCAGTCCGCCGGCACTTGCCCACGACAAAGCATTGCCCTGTACGTCGGTGATCGTTACGATCGTATTGTTGAAGGTAGCGCGGATATGAGCCGAACCCTTTTCGATGTTCTTGCGCTCGCGACGCTTTTTGATAACCTTCTTGGCGGTAGCCTGTACTTTAGCCATCTTTAGGTCACTCCTTACTTCTTCTTATTTGCGA
>DLVP01000050.1:0-212 GCA_003445125.1 Oscillospiraceae bacterium
GTGGACGGCGTGGTCGGGCGTCAGACGTGGAATCGGATTATTCGGGAATATGAGTCGGTGTCTTCGGGCTCCCAGCGGCAGGCAGGGCAGTTTCCCGGTTATACGGTAGGGGAGGAAAATGTATGACATCAAGAGCTTTGGGACGTCCCGAAGAAACGCCGATCACCGATGTGCAGCGCTGGCTTTTGCGGCTTTCGACGGTGTATCCGGAG
>DLVP01000050.1:221-3249 GCA_003445125.1 Oscillospiraceae bacterium
ACAAATCGCCGTGGACGGCATTTACGACGCGGCAACCACCGAGGCGGTCACCGCATTTCAGAAACTCGGCAAGCTCCCGACAACGGGAACGGTGGACTATGCGACATGGGAGCTTCTCCACGCGATCTACCGCCTGGTGGTGGATTTGCAGGAGGAGACCGTGGAGGGCGTGTGGTTTCCGACGGATCACGTGGTGGAGCAGGAGGATTCGGAAACGGAGATGACGCATTATATTGCGCTGATGCTTAACCGCCTGAGCCAAAAATATGAAAATATGCCGTATGTGTCGTTGGGCGAGGCGTATTCGCAAAACGTCAAGAATGCGGTGAAGGAATTTCAGAAGGCGGCGGGACTCAAGGAAACGGGAAATGTGGACAAAACCACCTGGAATCTTCTGCAAAAAACCTTCACGGCATATACCGATCGGGAAACGGTTCCGCAAGAATGAAAATGGGCGCGCCCCGTCTTTTCAAAAGACGGGGCGCGCCGATTCTTTGGAAAAAAGAGGAAAATGAGGAATTTTATACCGAAAAACGCGAAAAAAGGCAGAAGAAAAATTGTGAAAATTATTGAAAAGGGCTTGAAATTTTCTGAAAAACCCTTATAATTATAGTATAAGCGGCAAAAAGTGGGGAAAGGTGGTGAAGATAATGCTGATCGGGGAGTATACTTCCACACTCGATGTGAAGGGAAGATTCAATTTTCCGTCCAAATTGCGGGACGACCTCGGCGAGAGCTTTATCATCACCAAGGGACTCGACGAATGCCTGTTTGTGTATTCCAAAGAAGAATGGCAGCGTCTGGAGGAAAAAATCCGTGAACTGCCGCTGTCGAAGGGCAGAACATTGCAACGTTTTCTGTTTGCCTCCGCGATGGAAGTGCAGGCGGACAAACAAGGACGCGTGCTTCTTTCTCAGCGCCTGCGCGAGTATGCGCATATCGAAAAGGACTTGGTCGTGATCGGCGCGTCCTATCGGGCGGAGATCTGGGATAAGGAGCGCTGGGAGACCGAGGGAGACAAGCTGTCCTCCGAGACGCTTGAAACCGCCATGGAAGAACTGGGATTCTAAGGGGACGCCATGGGAGAATTCAAACATATCTCGGTTTTGCTTCAAGAGAGCATCGATGCACTGAACATAAAACCCGACGGCATCTATGTGGACGGCACGGCGGGCGGCGCAGGACACAGCCGCGAAATTGCCAAACGGCTGACTTCGGGCAGACTTCTTGCTTTGGACAAGGATCCGCAGGCAGTTGCCGTTGCGACACAACGCCTGAAGGAATACCCCAATGCCACGGTGATTCACAGCGATTTTTCCCGCTTGTGCGAGGTTCTGGATGAGCAGAAGATCGACGGCGTGGACGGAATTTTGCTGGATTTGGGCGTGTCCTCTTATCAATTGGATGAGGCACAGCGCGGCTTTTCTTATCATGCGGACGCAAAACTGGATATGCGCATGAGCATGGAAGGCACCAGCGCGTATGATATTGTCAATAACTGCTCGGTGGACGAGCTGGCGCGGATTCTTCGGGAATACGGAGAAGAAAAATTTGCGTATAAAATCGCGTGTCAGATTGAAAAACACCGAAAAATTCAACCGATCGAAACCACAACCCAGTTGTCACAGATTATCAATCAGTCCTTTCCTCCGAAAATGCGGTGGGAAGGAAAAAATCCGTCCAAACGGAGCTTTCAGGCAATTCGCATTGCCGTCAATTCCGAGTTGGATTGTTTGTCTCAGGTGCTGGACACCGCATTTGACCGTCTGAACCCGGGCGGTCGCTTTGCCATTATCACCTTCCATTCGCTGGAAGACCGTATGGTGAAACAAAAATTTGCCGCGCTTGCCAAAGGCTGCATTTGCCCGCCGGATTTTCCGGTGTGCGTGTGCGGACACCATCCGCAGGGCGTGCTGAAAAAACCGATTGAACCTTCCGAAAAGGAACTTGAAGAAAATCCGAGAAGCCACAGTGCAAGACTTCGCGTGATCGAGAAACTGTAAAAAGAGGAGAACTGCTATGAGTCCGTCTTATGCTTCCAATGCTGCTTACGACCTTTCCCTGTTCGAGGAACAGGAAAAGCGACCGAAGCTTGAAGAGGTAAAGCTCCCGAAAAAACAGACGGTCCTGAACCTGTCGCCGATTAAACTGATCATGCTCGGACTGGTGCTGGTTGCGATGGCGGGCACGCTGCTGTATACACAGGTCGCGTTGTCCGAGGTCACGGCGCAGATCAATGCCGCCAATCGGGAACTGGAAGAACTGAATAATGAGCAGACGCGTCTGGAAATGGAACTCAACCGCAAGATGTCGATCGGCGCGATTGAAGAATACGCTACGCAAAACTTGAATATGAATAAAATCGAACAGTATCAGGTGGAATTGATCAGTATTGAGCAGCAGGACGAAGTGGCAGTCAATGTGCAGAAGGAAGAAAGCTTCGTCAAGAGCCTGTGGAACCGGATATTCGGCTGAACCGCTTCATAAAGCCTGAACGATCCGCATAATTATAAGAACGTCAGCGGCGGGGCAGTCTGCCTCGCCGCTTTTCCAAATCATCCGAAAGGAGAGGTCGCGTTGTCGGTGAAAGCTCCGAATCTGTCGATGCGCCGGCGGATTCAATTCATCAGTTTCGTCATGGTGTTTGTGATTACGGGCGTGCTGATTGCGCGTCTGGCGTATCTGAACCTGATTAACTACGAGGAATACAAGAAAAAAGCGTCCCAGCAGCAGTTCAAGGTCACGTCCATCGCGCCCAACCGCGGGACGATCTACGATTCGCTCGGCAACGAGCTTGCCAAAAGCGCCACGGTGTGGACGGTGTATCTCGTGCCGGTGAATATCAAGTCGGACGAGGCGGCAAAGACGATTGCACAGGGACTTTCGGAAATTCTCGGCGTGGATTACGACAAAATCTACGAGAAGGCAAAGAAGGAAAAGAGCTACTATCAGATTGTAAAAAAACGAATCGAGGATGAGGATGCCGACCGCGTGCGCCAGTTTATTCTGGATGAAAAAATCAAAGGCG
>DLVP01000050.1:3269-3440 GCA_003445125.1 Oscillospiraceae bacterium
CGAGGACACCAAACGGTATTACCCGTACGGGAAGCTGGCGTCCACCGTGCTGGGCTTTGTCGGCGAGGATAATACGGGTCTGAGCGGAATCGAGTCGTATTACAACAAGATCCTCAGCGGAACGCCCGGACGGATTGTTTCGGCGAAAAACGCATGGGGCAGCGATATGCC
>DLVP01000050.1:3453-3867 GCA_003445125.1 Oscillospiraceae bacterium
AGCAGATGTTTGAAGCCAAAAACGGCAACAGTCTGGTACTGACAATCAATTCGGTAATTCAGATGTTTGTGGAAAAGCACCTGGAAACCGCGGTCAAAGAGCATGACGTGCGCAACCGTGCGTTCTGCATTGTCATGGAAATCAAGACCGGACGCGTGCTTGCCATGTCCACCAAGGGCGATTACGATCCGAACGAACCGTTTGTGATCTATGATCCCAACGCGCAGAAACGGCTGGACGAACTGGAAAAAGGTTCGGACGAATATTATGCGCAGCTGAAGATCGAGCAGGAGCTGCAATGGCGGAATAAAGCGGTGTCCGATCCGTATGAACCGGGTTCGGTTTTCAAGATTATCACCGCTTCTTCGGCACTGGAAGAAAATGTGGTGACCGCCAATTCCACGTTCACCTGCA
>DLVP01000194.1 GCA_003445125.1 Oscillospiraceae bacterium
TGGTGGAGGAGCTGCTGGACTTTTCGCGGATGCAGAGCGGAAGGCTGACGGTCACCCCGGAAAAGATGGATGTGTTGGCGGAACTCGGCGATGCGGTGCTGATGTTCACTCAGCGCGCCAGACGGGAGAATATCACACTGGAATATAACGAGCCGGAAACGCTGCCGCTGATTATGGGCGACAAAAACCGCTTGAAACAGGTGTTTGTTAATATTATTGACAATGCGATCAAATACTCCGACAGCGGCGACAAGGTGACGGTGGATACATACAGCGACGGCAAAAACGTCTGCGTTTGTGTAGCGGACACCGGCTGCGGCATCAAAGCGGAGGACCTTCCGAAGGTCAAAACGAAGTTTTACAAAGCCAATCTGACGCGGCGCGGTTCGGGTATCGGGCTGGCGCTGGCAGATGAAATTGTCCGGATGCACGGCGGAACGCTGGATCTGGACAGCGAAGAAAATGTGGGAACGACGGTGCTGATCAGGCTGCCGATTCACCCCTTGCTGTAAGAAAGGAAATGCGTATGGCAGACAAAAAGAAAAGAACCTCCATCGGCGGTCAGGCACTGATCGAGGGCGTAATGATGCGCGGCGTCGGAAAGACGGCGATGGCGGTGCGGCTTCCCGATCAGTCGATCGATGTGGAAGTGTGGAACACAAAGCTTGCCAAGGACAAAAGCCCGGTTTTTCGGATTCCGTTTGTGCGCGGGATTTTCAATTTTGTCGATTCGCTGACGTTCGGCTATAAATGCCTGATGAAGTCGGCAGAAAAAGCGGGTATGGACGATCTGGAAGAAGAAACGAAGTTTGACCGTTGGCTGAAAGCGCATTGCGGCGAGCATCTGATGAAAATCGTCAGTGTGATTTCCGCCGTGCTGGGCGTGGTGCTGGCGTTGGCGCTGTTTGTCTATCTGCCGATGCTCATCGTCAAAGGAATCGAATGGCTTTCCGGCGCTTCGCTCGGATGGTTCAAGACGCTGATCGAGGGCGTCATCAAAATCGTGGTGTTTATTGCCTATCTCGCGCTGGTGTCCCGCATGAAGGACATTCACCGTGTGTTTGAATACCACGGGGCGGAGCATAAAAGCATTGCCTGCTATGAGGCGGGCGAGGAACTGACGGTGGAAAACGTGCGCAAATACACACGGTTTCATCCGCGCTGCGGCACGAGCTTTATTCTGATTGTACTGATCGTCAGCATTCTGGTGTTCAGTCTGCTGCAATTCAGCTGGGGAAATCTCTGGCTTCGCTTCGGACTGAAAATTCTGATGCTTCCCGTGGTGGTGGGAATCAGCTACGAAATCATCAAATATGCGGGCGGGCATGACAATCCGCTCACGAAAATTCTTTCCGCGCCGGGATTGTGGCTGCAGCGGCTGACCACGGCGGAACCGGACGACAGCCAGATTGAGGTTGCGCTGGCATCGCTGAAACCCGTGCTTCCGCAGGAAGGCGAAGACGACAATTGGTGATAAAGCTGCGGGAACTGAAAAAAGAAATTCTTCGGACGCTGCAAAATGCGCGGATCGAAGCCGCGGCATTTGAAACCGAGGTCTTGCTTCAGGAGTTCTGCAAGCTCACGCGGGCAGAAATTCTGACCGATGCGGAGAAAGAGACGGAAGCGGAAGCGGTGCTTGCTGCCGCAGAAAAACGTGCGGCAGGCGAGCCGCTGCAATATCTGATCGGTCACTGGGAATTCTGGGGCATGGATCTGAAAGTGGGCGAAGGCGTGCTGATTCCCCGTGCGGACACGGAAACTGCAGTGGAAACGGCACGGGAATTGCTGCGCGGAAAACCCGAAGCGGTGATTGCCGATCTTTGCAGCGGCAGCGGATGTATTGCGCTGGCTCTTTCAAAGGAGCTTCCGAAATCCGAGGTGTACGCACTGGAAAAAAGTCCGGCGGCGTTTGCGTACCTGCGGGAAAATAATAAGAGGTACGGCGGAAAAATCCATGCGCGCCTCGGTGATGTGCTTTCGCCGCAGGCACAGGAGGAAATTCCCGCCTTGGATTTGCTGATTTCCAATCCGCCGTACATTCCGAGTGCAACGGTGGACACGTTGTCCGCAGAGGTGCAGCACGAGCCGCGCATGGCACTCGACGGTGCAGAGGACGGACTGTTTTTTTATCGTGAAATCACCGCCCGATGGAAAAACAAACTCAAACCGGGCGGCGTGCTGCTGTTTGAAATCGGATTTGACCAGGCACTGGCTGTGCGTGAAATTCTGGATGAAAACGGATTCGATCGGGTGCAGGTACGGGAGGATTACGGAAAAAATCCCCGCGTGGTGTACGGAATCCGTGCATGATTTTCAAAAAGATGCCCATACTGTCCGTTGAACAGGAGGGATTGCTATGAAAGCGTCTGTGGACCGTGAAGGCTGTATCGGTTGCACACTGTGTACGTCCATTTGTCCGACTGTGTTTACCATGGAGGACGGACTCGCGCAGGCAATCGACGGGGAAATTCCCGAACACGCCGAAAACCAGGTGGAGGAAGCGCGGGACAGCTGCCCCGTTTCTGTCATTACCGTGGAATGAGAAACCCCATTGAGCGCCGCAGGCTTTGTCTGCGGCGCTCAATGTTTGGGTGTTCTCCGGTGTGAAAATAAAAAAGGCTCTATGTCAATA
>DLVP01000006.1:0-2229 GCA_003445125.1 Oscillospiraceae bacterium
GAGGAAACCGTGTGCTGTGCCTTTTTCCCGGCAAGTGATACAGGATCCAGCAACTCGCAGGCAATCCCGCGCCGCACGAGTTCTTCTTTTACGGCTCTGGCGGCACTGTTGTGCCCTTCGCCGGTGGAGCAACTGAGAATTAGGATTTTCATAAACACCCTCCTACTTATAGGATACGATTTTTTGTCGAAAAATCAAGAGGAAAACGTAACTTTTTGCAAAAATTCAGACAAATTCCGCGTTTTGTCTGAATTTCGGTCAGAGGGGTGCCGGGTGTCGGAGTTTCTGACATCGGGCGTGCGGTGTCCGTTTACAGCGGCGGTCGGAGAGGGTATACTGAGAACGTAATTTCAAAGGAGGCATTGTTTATGCGTTCAGTAGCAGGGATGAGAACCGCGAAAATCGGTTACATCGTCATTTCCGTTTTGTTGTGTGCCATGGGGATTTTGTTGATCGTCTGGCCGGAGCTTTCGGCTTCGGTGATCGGCATCATCTGCGGCATCTTGCTGATTGTGTTCGGCGCGGTAAAATTGATCGGTTATTTTTCAAAGGATTTGTACCGTCTGGCTTTTCAGTATGATCTGGCATTCGGTATTCTTCTGATTCTTCTCGGTGTGATCATGTTGGTACGTCCGGGCGGACTGATGGATTTCATCTGCATTGTGCTCGGACTTTCGATCCTGACCGACAGCTTGCTGAAAATGCAGATTGCTGTGGATGCCAAACAGTTCGGACTGAACAAATGGTGGCTGATTCTTTTGCTTTCGGTCATCGCGGGAATTTTCGGATTGGTTCTGGTGCTGCGTCCGACCGCCAGTGCGTCGGTGCTTATGGTTCTGCTCGGAATCACCCTTCTTTCGGAGGGACTTTTGAACATGAGTACGGCGATCACAGCAGTGAAAATTATCAAACATCAACAGCCTGACGTCATTGAAGTGAAGTATCGGGAGGACTAATATGCGTTTTTCAAAAGCAGTTGTACGCCTGCGCGTTCCGATTTTGATCGTCGCTTTGCTGCTGATGATCCCGTCAGTGCTGGGCATGGCGGCAACAAGAATCAACTATGATATGCTTGATTATCTGCCCGACACCATGGATACGGTCATCGGACAGAATGCACTGATGGAGGATTTCGGCAAAGGCGCGTTTTCCTTCATTGTTGTGGAGGATATGCCCGAAAAGGATGTCGCCGCATTGACGGAAAAGATCAAAGCGGTGGATCATGTGGAAACGGTGCTGTGGTACAATTCTCTGGCGGACATTTCGATGCCGATGGAGCTGCTTCCGAAGGAGATTTATGACGCCTTCAACACCGATCATTCCACGATGATCGCCGTGTTTTTCGATTCGGCAACCTCGGCGGATGTCACGATGGACGCCATTCGTGAGATTCGTTCGGTCACGGGAAAACAGTGCTTTGTCTCCGGAATGTCGGCACTGGTGACGGATCTGAAGGATCTGTGCGAGCAGGAAGAACCGATCTATGTCGGAATCGCCGTGGCGCTTGCCTGCCTTGCCATGCTGATTCTGCTGGACGGCTGGCTGGTACCGTTTGTGTTTCTGGCGAGCATCGGCATGATGATTCTGCTCAACCTCGGCACCAACTTCTTCATGGGTGAGATTTCCTATATCACCAAAGCGCTGTCGGCGGTATTGCAGCTGGCGGTCACCATGGACTATTCCATCTTCCTGTGGCACAGCTACAACGAACAGCGCGAGCGTTTTTCCGATCCGAAGGATGCCATGGCTTCTGCCATTCATGAAACGCTTACCTCGGTGGTCGGCAGTTCCATCACCACGGTAGCGGGCTTCATTGCCTTGTGCTTCATGACCTTCACGCTCGGCAGAGACTTGGGTATCGTGATGGCAAAGGGCGTGCTGTTCGGCGTGCTCGGCTGTGTAACCGTGCTTCCCGCCATGATTCTGATTCTGGACAAACCGCTTCAGAAAACAAAGCACAAGTCGCTGATTCCGTCCATGAACGGACTTGCCAAAGGTGTGGTCAAGGTGTTCCCGGTGTTTCTGGTAGTGTTCGCACTGCTGATCCCGCCCGCCTACTACGGCTATGACAAGACCAACGGCGAAGTGTACTACGACATGGGACAGTGTTTGCCGGAAGACATGGAATATGTCATTGCCAACTCCAAGCTTTCCGAAGAATTTGACATCGCGTCCACGCATATGCTTTTGGTCGATGCCAATCTGCCGCAGAAATCAGTTCGCCGGATG
>DLVP01000006.1:2239-2617 GCA_003445125.1 Oscillospiraceae bacterium
AAAAGGTGGACGGCGTTAAATATGTGCTGGGACTGGAAACAGTCGTCGGCTCGGGCGTTCCGATGGAAATTTTGCCGGAAAGCATTACCGAAATTCTGAAAAGCGACCGCTGGGAGCTGATGCTCATCAACTCGGAATACAAGGTGGCGGGAGATCAGGTAAATCATCAGATTGATGAACTCAACGCCATTCTGAAAAAATATGACAAGAGCGGAATGCTGATCGGCGAGGCGCCCTGCATGAAAGACATGATCGAAACCACCGATCACGACTTCCAGGTGGTCAATGCCGTGTCGATCATCGCAATCTTCGTGATCATTGCACTGGTGGAAAAGAGCTTCTCGCTGCCGTTCATTCTGATTGCGGTCATCGAGCTTG
>DLVP01000006.1:2710-7234 GCA_003445125.1 Oscillospiraceae bacterium
ATTCAGCTGGGCGCGACGGTGGACTACGCAATTCTCATGACGACGAGATATAAAGCGGAACGTATCGGAGGCGCAGATAAACGCAGTGCCGTCACAACCGCACTGGCGACCTCCATTCCGTCGATCATCGTCAGCGGTCTGGGATTGTTCGCGGCGACCTTCGGCGTGGCGTTGTATTCGGATATCGACAT
The DNA here is from genome assembly GCA_003445125.1 of Oscillospiraceae bacterium. GTDB lineage: Bacteria > Bacillota > Clostridia > Oscillospirales > Ruminococcaceae > UBA11540. Next base: position 2,902 of record DLVP01000006.1, read on the forward strand.
TATCAGTTCGATGTGTATGCTGATGGCACGCGGTGCAATCGTCAGTATGCTGTGCGTAATCTTCATTCTGCCGGCGCTTCTGATGCTGTGCGACCGTCTGGTCTGCGTGACGACGTTCGGCATGAAGCACGTGGGGAAAAAGGAAAAAGTTGTATCTTCGGAGGTTGTTACTCTATGAAAAAAACAGTGTTGAGAATCGGTGCCGTGGCACTCAGTACGACGTTGCTCATCGGTGGTGTCGGTGCCGTGGCGTATGCGGATGAAAGCGGCGAAATGCCGGCCGCGGGAACCCCGGTGGTGACCGCGGCAGCCGCTGCCAATAAAAACAGCACCGGTGTCAAGGAAGAAACCGTCTATGTGCTGGCAAATGCCGACGGAAGCGTGAACAAAATCATCGTCAGCGATTGGCTGAAGAATACACAGGAAAGCAAACAACTGACGGACAAAACCGAATTGAAGGACATTGTGAATGTCAAGGGCGACGAAACCTATACCCTGAGCGGCAATGCCTGCGTGTGGGATGCCGACGGGAAGGATATTTACTATCAGGGCAGCATTGAAAAGGAACTTCCCGTGAGCGTGAAAGTGACCTATACGCTGGATGGCGCGCCCGTTTCTCCCGCACAGCTTGCGGGAAAGAGCGGGCATCTGGCCATGCGGTTTGAGTATACCAATCACCTGACCGCGAAAACAACCGTCGGTGACCGTGAGGAAACGCTGTATGTGCCGTTTGCCATGCTGACGGGTGTGCTGCTGGACAACGATGTGTTCACGGCGGTGGATGTCACCAACGGCAAAATTATCAATGACGGCGACCGCACGGCGGTGATCGGATTTGCATTCCCCGGACTTCAGAGCAATCTGGCAATCGACAAAGAAAAGTTGGAGATTCCGGACTATGTGGAGATTTCCGCCGATGTCAAGGACTTCAAAATGGGAAACACCGTGACCGTTGCCACGAGCGGGCTGTTTGATTCTCAAACCGCCGAAGATGCCGACGAAAAGGCAAAGGATGAGCTTTCCAAACTGACCGATTCCATGGATCAGCTCGGCGATGCCATGGGACAGTTGACCGACGGTTCCTCCAAGCTGTATGACGGACTTTGCACGCTGCTTGAAAAATCGGAGGAACTGGTAGACGGCATCGACAAACTGGCGGACGGGGCGAAAAAGCTCAAAGAAGGCGCCGATGAGCTGGATGACGGCGCGGGAGAAATCTACGCCGGAACCAAGGAGCTTTCTTCCGGTCTGGACACGTTGGTTTCGCACAACAGCGAACTCAATGACGGCGCAAGAAAAGTGTTCGACACCCTGCTTGCCACCGCACAGAGCGAGCTTGAAAAAGCGGGGCTGACGGTGGAAACTCTGACCGTGGAAAACTACGCCGATGTACTTGAAAAAGCCATGGATTCTCTCAATGAAGAAAGTCTCCGCGCCATGGCAACCGCCGAAGCAAAGAAAAAAGTGACTGCCGCAGTGGAGGTAAACCGCGAAAAGGTAGTGGAAGGCGTCACCGAAGCAGTGAAGAAACAAGTGACAGCACAGGTGGAAGCCAACCGTGAGGCAATCCGCGCCGCAGTGATGCAGAAGGCGGAGGTGACCGAGGAAATGTATGCCGGCTCCGCACAGGTCAAAGCACAGATTGATGCGGCAGTGGACGAACAGATCGGCACGATGGTGGATGAACGGATGGTTTCTCCCGCCGTTCAGACACTGATCGAACAGGAAACCGAAAAGCAGATGGAAGCGCTGATCAAGGAAAACATGGCGTCCGAAGAAGTACAGCGTCAGATTGAAGCCGCAGTTGCCTCCGGTACGGCGGGAAAAGCCTCGATCAAAGCGTTGAAGGATCAGTTGGACGAATACAATGTGTTCTACGTCGGCTTGAAGGATTACACCAAAGGCGTGACCGACGCAAGCATCGGATGCGACCGCCTGCTTCTCGGCACAAAGAGCCTGAAATCCGGCAGTGCGCAGCTGTATCTCGGTACCTGCGACCTGTATGACGGAATCCTGACCATGAAGGACGGCGCCCCCGCGCTGCTGAGCGGTGTCAATGAGCTGCGTGACGGTGCGATGAAGCTGTCGGACGGTTTGAAAGAACTGGACGAAAAAGGCATCGGCAAGATCACGGAATTGATGAGCGGCGACACGGCGGAGCGTCTGAAAGCCACCGTGGAGCTGGCAAAAGAGTACCGTTCGTTCTCCGGTATCGCCGACGGTATGGACGGCAATGTAAAATTCATCTATCGCACGGAAAGTGTGAAATAACCTCCCTTATAAAAAGCCATGCGGCGGACGGGAATTTTCCCGTCCGCCGCATGATTTTTCTTGATGAACCGACGGTTGTGTGGTATACTGATACCGAAAAGGGAGTGACGACATGAGACGAAGATTTGTCGGTATACAAGCCTCGGAATCGGCGTGGTTGGCAGCGTGTCTTGCATTGTCGGGAGGATTTCAGGACGCTTATACGTTCCTTTGCCGCGGCGGTGTGTTTGCCAATGCACAGACTGGGAATGTGGTGCTGATGAGCGCACATTTGTTCAAAGGTGAATGGGCGGCGGCGGGACAATACGTGATTCCGCTGTTGGCATATCTGTTGGGAACAGCGGCAGCGCAGGCGGTTTTTTTCCGTTTCGGGAAAAGCAAATGCCTGCATTGGCAGCAGTGGGTGTTGCTGATTGAAATATTCGGTTTAGCGGTGGTGGGGTGGATTCCGGACAGTTTGAATCCGATTGCCAATGCCCTGGTGTCGTTCGTATGTGCCATGCAGGTGCAGGCATTTCACTCTGTACGCGGACAGAGCTATGCCAGCACCATGTGTATCGGTAATTTGAGAAGCGGCGCGGAAGCACTGTGCCGCTATCTGTATACGCGTGAACGGAGATTTTTGAAAATCGCCGGAACTTATGCACTCGTGCTTTTCTTTTTTGCACTTGGTGCGGGAATCGGCAGTGTGCTGACGGAAATCGGGGGACTGAAATCCGTCTGGGTTTGTCCGCTCTTTTTGTTTGCCGCCTTCGGATTGTTGTTTATGGAAGAAAAAGAGAAAAAATAAAAACCCGTCGGCGCTCCGATTTTTCAGAGCGCCGACGGGTTTTATGCGTGAACGGAGTATTTGGAAAGATACTGTTCGTATTTTTCCTTGAAGAAATCGCTGTCGTTTTTGATGTGCCGCAGGCATTCGTGACTGTTCATGTTATGCTCATGCATATCGATCACACAGACTGCAATGTTGGAACAATGATCCGAACTGCGTTCCAGGTTGGTGAGCAGATCTGACCAGACAAAGCCTGCCTCCACTGTACATTCGCCGTTTTTCAGACGGACAATGTGACTGTTGCGAAGGTTGGCTTTCAGTACATCAATCACCTGCTCCAGCGGCTCTACCTGTGAGGCTTTTTGCAGGTCATTGTTGACAAAGGCATCCAGGGTAATCGAAAGGATTTCGTCAAGCGCCATGCACATGGTGTGCAGCTCTTCCTTTGCGGGAGCGGAAAATTCCATGGATTTTTTCCGCATCTCTTCCGCAGATTCCAAAAGGTTGACACTGTGATCGGAAATCCGTTCAAAGTCGCCGATCACCTTCAGAAGCTCGGAAACTGTCCGGCTGTCCTCGGCGGTAATCTGCTGGCGGCAGAGTTTGGTCAGATACGTTCCCAAAATGTCCTCATAGTGGTCGGTTTCGCTCTCCACCTTCCGCACATGAGCTGCCAGTGCATCATCATAGCGCTCCAGACAGGACAGACTTTCTTTGAAGGCTCCCACGGTGTCCTTTGCCATGCGGCACACCAGGCGCTTGCATTGCTCCAGAGCCACAGGGGGAGTCACCAGCAGGCGATCGTCCAGCTCCACGCGGGGCGTGTCAGATTTTCCGTCCGGAACCACCCAATAGGCAATTTTTTCAAGAAGGAAGGAAAGCGGCATAAGGAGCAGGGTACAGAGAATGTTGAACAGCGAATGAGCAACCGCAATGCCGAAATAGGAGGCAGCAGTGTCAAACAAGGCAGGCTTGAAAACGGCGGAAATAATGCTGAAAACCGTCAGCCATACTGCCGTTCCGATGATGTTGAAGGACAGGTGAATCACCGCGGCACGTTTGGCGTTTTTGTTGGTGCCGAAGGAGGACAGAAGCGCGGTGACGCAGGTGCCGATGTTCTGCCCCATGATAATCGGCATGGCGGCGGCATAGGAAACCTGTCCCGTGGCGGACAGAGCTTGCAGAATACCGACGGAAGCAGAGCTGGATTGGATGATCCCGGTCAGTATCGCTCCGGCGAGCACGCCGAGAATCGGATTTTTGAAAAGAACAAACAGGTTGCGGAAGGCA
>DLVP01000009.1 GCA_003445125.1 Oscillospiraceae bacterium
GCTGTGCCGCTTTGTGCAGGAAGAGAAATTTGAACGCCTCGGCTGTTTTGCCTATTCGCAGGAAGAAGGCACGGTAGCGGCAAAAATGGACGGGCAGCTGGGCGAAGAACTGAAAAAGCACCGCGCGGAAGTGGTGATGGATACGCAGTATCCGATTGCCGAAGCATATAACCGTTCGCAGATTGGAAAAACGCTGGAAGTGGTGGTCGAAGGGTTCGACAAATATGCGGAATGTTTCTTCGGAAGAAGCGCCGCCGATGCGCCGGATATTGACCCGAAGGTGTTTTTCACATCCAAGATCGGACACAGTACGGGAGAGTTTGTACCCGTGAAAATCGAAGACACGATGGAGTACGATCTGATCGGAACCGCCGTGCCGCGGAGGAAATGATATGAAGCTGAATACCCCGAATAAACTAACGATTCTGCGCGTGTGCCTGATTCCGTTTTTTGTGGCGTTTCTGTCGATTGACAGTATTCCGCACCGTTACCTCTGGGCACTTGTCTTTTTCGGCATTGCCTCGTTTACGGACTATCTGGACGGACATTTGGCAAGAAAATATCATTTGATTACCAATTTCGGAAAGTTTTTGGATCCGCTGGCAGATAAATTGCTGGTCATTTCGGCGTTTATGTGCTTTGTGGATGCGGGGATTCTTTCGGCAGTCGTGGTCATTGTGACGATTGCCCGTGAATTTTTGGTCACTTCGGTGCGTTTGGTGGCAAACGGCGAAGGCGTGGTAATTGCGGCGGACATCTGGGGAAAAATCAAAACCGTGTCGCAGATCATCGCGGTGATTGCAATTATGCTGATGCAGGAACTCTTGTATGTCGGCGTTCTGCCCGAAGCATTCCCTGCCAATGCGGTCAGCGAAATCCTGGCGTGGATCACGGCGGCGGCAACGGTGGTATCCGGTGCAAGATATACCGCAAAAAGCTGGAAGTATATTCAAGCAGATTAACTCTTGCATTTTGCTTTAAAATAGTGTATGATGTAGTAGTGAAAACCACGAGGAAGGGTGTTTGATTTGAGAAAAGACGGAGTCAAACTCAAAAATACCGATCCGATGTACACCGTAGCGGCGTATATCATGGATAAACGCTATGACGCGATGAACTCGATCACGCTGAATATACCGGTCGAACCGATGAAGGAATATATCAACGAAAAGCGGAAGGAAGGCGTCGCCATCAGCCATATGGCGCTGATTCTGGCAGCCTATGTCCGCACGATTGCGGAGTATCCGTCGCTGAACCACTTCGTCGTGAACAAGCGGATTTATGCCCGCAATGAAATCGCCGTGGGTATGGTGGTGCTGGTGGGCGGAAAAATGGATCACGGCACGATGGCGAAGATGTATTTTGAACCGACGGACGATGTATTCACGGTGCAGAAGAAGATTGACGACTTCGTGGACGAAAACCGCAAGGTGCCGGAGAAAAACGGAACCGAGAAGATGATCAAGATTCTGTTGAGCGTGCCGGGACTGGTGAATTTCGGTGTCGGTGTATTCAAAAAGCTGGATAAACACGGACTGCTGCCGAAAAAGGTAATTGATATGAGCCCGTTCCATACGAGCTTTTTGATCTCCAACCTTGCAAGCATCCGCACGAATCATATCTATCATCACTGCTACGAGTTCGGCACGACCAGCGTTGCCATCACCATGGGCAATCAGCGCGAGGTCGCAAAACGCAAGGGCGGCGAGATAGTCTTTGAAAAATGTATTCCGCTGGGCGTCGTGATGGATGAGCGTATTTGTTCGGGAAGCTATTTTGCGCTGGCATTCCGCAAATTCCGCCGCTATCTGGAGGATCCCACCTTGCTGGAGGGACCGCCGAAAGTGGTGAATACGGAATTGACGAAGAACAAACGCGGAAAATATGTGCTGAAAAAGCAGAAGCCGGAAGAAATCCACCCGGAGACAACCGACGAAAATGAGGAAATAACACTGTAAACTTTCCTCCCGCGGCAGAGCAGCGCTCTGCCGCGGGAGTTTTCGCCTTTCGGATATGAATACGGCTGAGAAAATCGCGGTTTTTCGAAAAGACAAAGTTATTAAAAATCCCCTTTGTATAAAACGGCAGATTTATACAAAGGGGATTTTTGTTATTTCTTTTCTGCGCGCGGATAGGGCTTGGGAAGATCTGTTAGCCCCAATAAATAGTCGGTCGAGGTGTGGTAAAACTGCGCCAGCGCCACCAAAAGCTCGACGGGAATTCCCCGCTGTCCGTTTTCGTATTGGGAATAGGTGTTCTGCTTGACGTGGAGCAGATCGGCAAGCGTTTTTTGAGTCAGATCGTGATCTTCTCGTATGTCCTTCAGCCGCATAGGTACTTCTCCTCTCGCTCTGGTACCTATTAGTATATGTTATCACAATTTGAGATATTGACATTTATCTCAAATTGTGATATTATGAAGAAAAAAGAGGACAGGAGCGACATTTCATGGAAAATGCGACAGAAACCGCGGCAACCATGCCGACAAAGTTCTGCAAACACTGCGGGGAAAAAATTCCGCTGGAAGCCGTTGTTTGCACAAAGTGCGGTTGCCAGGTAGAGGAATTGAAGCAGGCAGTGCAGCAGCCGAGCATTGTGGTGAATAATTCAAATGTCAACACAAACGCGAATACCAATATGATGACGGGCGTGCCGATGGGACGCTGGAAAAATAAATGGGTGTCTTTTTTTCTGTGTCTGTTTTTGGGCTATTTCGGAGCGCACAAATTTTATGAGGGAAAGATCGGCATGGGGATTCTCTACCTTATTACGGGCGGCTTGTTTTTTATCGGTGCCTTTGTTGATCTGATTGTGATTCTCACAAAACCGAATCCGTATTTTGTATAAAACAAATTTCCGCGCGGCAGAATTTCGCTCTGCCGCGCGGAAATTGTTTTTTGCCTTTGTATAAAGCTAAGTGCGGCGGCACACGAAAGAGTGCCGCCGCAGGCTTATTTTTTATTGAGGCTCTTTTTTCGGTACTCCGACGGCGCACAGCCGCAGATTTCGAGAAAATTCCGGTTAAAGCTGGACAGCGAGTCGTAACCCACTGCCGTGGCAATTTCAGTCACGGGACGCCGCGTGCCGGCGAGGAGAGAACAGGCGGCGGAAATTTTCAATTGCCGTATGTACTGCACGGGGGTGGTGCCGAAGGTTTCCTTAAAACGCAGCCGCAGCGTGGTGGAATGTAACCCGATGGCGGCGGAAATGTCCTCGGCACCGATCCGCTCGGTATAGTGCAGATTGATGTAATCGAGGGCTTCCAGCATTTTTTGAGAAATGTCGGAGACGGTCTGCGTACGAGATTCGCGGGCGGCACGGCTGTGCCGCAAAAGGAGAATCTCCAGAAACGCACGGACACAGGCATCGCGGTTGTCGAGGTTTTGTGTATATTCTTCGGCAATTTCCTGCATCAGAGAAACCAGCGCAATGTCATGCGAAACGGGGAGAGACGGTTCGGAGACGTCGCGCGAAAAAGCGGCAAGAACGGCAGGGTTGTCCTCAAAAAAGGTTTCGGGATAGACACCGAGAAAAATCCAGCGGCACGGCTCGCTTCCGGTGCTGTATTCAGAATGAAACTGTTCCGGCAGAAGAAACGAGATGCAGGGCGCGGAGAAAGGGTGAGCATTGCCCTCGGTGCAGAGAACGCCGTGTCCGTAATAGCAGTAACCGATTTCAAGGTAACGGTGGCGGTGGAGATGCTCTTTCGGTCCGGTGTTGACATCCCATTTTTGATAGGCTTCATTGGCGATTAGGGGATGATAATGAATGGTATGAGGATCGAAATTTTTGGTGTAGGCGTCGAAAAAACCTGTTTTTTGCACAGAAAAATCCTCCAAACGTGAGAGATTTTCGAAAATATAAACATATTTGACAGTATAGCACAAATTGCGCAAAAAAGCAAGGGGTCGGAAAAATGACAAAAATGAGAAGTTTTGCTTTCCTTTTTGAGTAGAAAAAAAGTATAAAATTCTTTATACTTAAGAGTACAAAGACTGGGAGGACGTACAAACATGCGACAAAAACGGATCAGTATATTATTGGCAACGGTTCTTGCGGTGATGTCAACCTTTTCTGCCGGATGTGGCGTCGAGAAAGGCGGAGATTTTACAGTGACAGGATTGCAGACAGAAACCGTGGTGAATCCGATCGGAATCGATGTGGAGAAACCCGAATTCAGTTGGAAAATGGATTCCGAAAAACGCGGCGAGATGCAGCAAAAATACCGCATCATGGTGGCGTCCACTTCGGATAAATTGGAAAAAGGAAACTACGATGTCTGGGACAGCGGGGAAACGGAGAGCGGCATCAGCCAGCAGATTCCCTACGGCGGAGAGGCGTTAGCGGCTTGCACAAGGTATTATTGGAAGGTGCAGGTGACGGATCAGAACGGCAGAAAGCAAACCTCCGCCCCGGCGTTTTTTGAAACAGGATTGATGGAGGAAAAACCGTTTTCCGACATTCCGTGGCTTTCCAAAGGTACGCCGCCCGAAGGAAAAAGCTTTGAGGAAGGCGTGATTCCCGCGCCGATGTTCCGCAGAGAATTTTCCGTGCAGAAGGAAGTGGCGCGCGCACGGTTGTATATGACCTCGGCGGGCGTGTACGAAGCGTATATCAACGGCACGAAAACGACAGATTCTTATCTGAATCCCGGAAGAACCACCTATAACCGTCATCTGATGTATCAGACCTTTGACGTCACCGAACTGCTCACGCAGGGCGAGAACGCCATCGGCGTGGTGCTGGGACACGGATGGTTTAACCGCGCGGGTCAGAACTACGGCAGCATACTGGGCGTGGTCGGAAAACTGGTGATCACCTATACCGACGGCAGCAGCGACACTGTGACGACGGACGAACAGTGGCAGTATTACTACGACGGTCCGGTTCGCGACGATGACATTTATAACGGCGAAAAGTATGATGCGACGAAGGAAGTCGAAGGCTGGGCAAATGCGGGACTGAAGGACACGTCCCTCTGGACGGT
>DLVP01000069.1:0-393 GCA_003445125.1 Oscillospiraceae bacterium
TGGTCTACCGCAGTCAGCCGCACAGCTACCGTGATCTTCCGATGCGTGTCGGCGAACTGGGACTTGTTCATCGCCATGAGTTGAAAGGTGCGCTGCACGGTTTGTTCCGCGTGCGCTGTTTTACGCAGGATGATGCCCATATTTTCATGCGCCGCGAGCAGATTACCGACGAAATCATCGGTGTTGTGCATCTGATCAATGAGGTTTACAGCAAATTCGGCTTCAAGTATTTCATCGAACTTTCCACCCGCCCGGAAAACAGCATGGGCAGTGATGAAGACTGGGAGGCAGCAACAAATGGTCTGATTACAGCACTGGACAAGCTCGGACTGCCTTATATTGTCAATGAGGGAGACGGCGCTTTCTACGGTCCGAAGATTGACTTCCATCTGG
>DLVP01000069.1:436-5444 GCA_003445125.1 Oscillospiraceae bacterium
AGCTCGACTTCCAGATGCCGCTCAACTTCAACCTGGAGTACGTCGACGCCGACGGTTCCAAGAAGCGCCCCATCATGCTCCATCGCGTTTGCTTCGGTTCCATCGAGCGTTTCATCGGCGTTCTGACCGAGCATTTTGCCGGAAAATTCCCTGTGTGGCTGGCACCGACACAGGCAAAAGTGCTTCAGGTTTCCGAAAAATATGCCGATTACGGACAAAAGGTTTACGAAGCGCTGCGCAAAGCAAAAGTTCGCTGTGAAATTGACAACCGCAATGAAAAGATCGGTTATATGATCCGTGAAGCGCAGGTCGTGGAGCGCGTGCCGTATATGGTGATTGTCGGTGCAAAGGAAGCAGAAGAGGGAACAGTCTCCATCCGTTACCGCGATACTGCTCAGACTGAAACCATGACGCTGGATGCCTTTGTGGAAAAAATTACCAAGGAAATCCGTGACCGTGTCTGATAAAAAAAGCCGCCCCTTCGGCGGCTTTTTTCAACATCCGAGACAGGAAGCGAGATGTGCCATTTGCATGATGCCTTTGCGCTGTGAGGTATAAATGTTCTGCAAAATCGGGCGCAGTTCCTTGCAGGCGCAAAATTGCAGGGCAGTTTTGCTCATCTCCACAGCGCCTCTGTGATGCGGAATCATTTCACTGATGAAAACACAATCCAATCGATTGGAAGTGCGCGAAACTTTCATCTGTGCGAACATTTTTTGCATGATGGCATCGATGCTGTGTTGATACAGGCAAAGATCCCGGCAGGAGTTTTTGCAATCGGTGCAACAGGCAAGCATCCCGTTCATCTTTTCAATACCTTCTGTTTGTTCCTTGACAATGTTCTGCGTGATGCACTGTAAGGTGACGTTTGTGGTGTATCGCAGAATGTTGTTGGACATATCAATAGCGGCTTGGTGGTGGGGAACCATTTGTACAATAAAATTGTGCGAGATGCTGTCGTTAAGTTCTGCCGAAGTCATTTTCTGCATCATCTCATCGAAAATACAATAAAATCGGCACAGATAGTCATTAGCGTTATCACTGAGTCCCATTTGCTTGGTCATAGTCCTTCCTCCTTTGAGATATCATATTCAAAAAAATAAGAAAAGTTGCACTATTTTGGGGTGTATCATGAAAAAAACAAAGTTTACAGACCGTTTGAAAGACTTCCTGGTGTTGACCGGCGGTACGTTGCTTTTCACCTTCGGGATATACTTTTTCAAGTTTCCCAATCATTTCTCGACCGGAGGCGTCAGCGGTATTTCCGTTTTGCTTGGTGCATTGACACCATACTCGCCCGGTATCTACACACTGGTCATCAATATGTTCCTGCTTCTTCTCGGTTTTTTGGTTTTGGGGAAGGGCTTTGGTGCAAAAACCGTTTACTGCTGTACTTTGCAATCTGTACTGACTTTTCTTTTGGAACGCCTGTACCCCATGGAAAAGCCATTTACGGATGACCCCTTCTTTGAGCTGTTTATTGCAATTTTCCTGACTGCCGCTGGCAGCGCCGTTCTTTTCAATGCCGATGCCTCCACCGGAGGAACGGATATTGTGGCGATGATTATTAAAAAATACACGTCCTTTAATATCAGCAAAGCACTTTTTGTCACGGATTGCCTGATTGTCATGGCTTCTTACTTTGTTTTTGGAATCCGCACATGGTTGTATTGCGCCGTTGGATTTTTTCTGAAGGTGTTTTTGATCAACAATATGCTTGAAAGCATCAATATGTCCAAATTCTGCATCATTACAATTCGTCCGGAGCTGGAAGAAAAAATCTGTACCTTCATTACCGATACCTTACACCGCAGCGCCACCGTCAGTGAGTCGTTCATGGGCGCTTATATGAAGAACGGAAAAAGCGTGCTTTTTGTGGTTCTCAATAACCAACAAACCATTCTGCTCAAAAAGTATGTGCGTGAACTGGATTCACAGGCATTTATCGTGGTGACAAATTCCAGTGACATCTGCGGAAAAGGCTTCCGCGAAACCATGTAATGCTCATATTCACACCTCTTATATGATTTTCATAGAATAAATCGTAAAGGGGAGAGAGGGTATGAACAGAAGAAGCAACAACCGTTGCGATTCAACTTCCGATTGCGGTCCGAATCCTTATGTGACCGATCTTTCCAAAGCGACGCAGAACAACGAAAACTATCGCACTGCGTTGTGGACCGGTACGCACTTGCAATTGACAGCGATGTGTATTCCGATAAAAGGGGAGATCGGACTGGAAGTACATCCGGACACAGATCAGTTTTTGTGTATAGTAAGCGGAGAGGGAAGGGCGTTCATGGGCTCGTGTAAAGAGCAACTGAGCAAACAATGCAATGTCTCTGCCGGCAACGCTGTTTTTGTTCCCGCAGGTACGTGGCATAATATTTGTAATTCGGGATCTTGTCCGCTGAAAATCTATACAATTTATGCACCGTCGCATCATCCGCATGGTACGGTCGAACCGACAAAAGAAACTGCGGATAAAAAATATTTGTTTTGAGTAAAAACCTGTCGAATTCAATCGGCAGGTTTTTGACTTTCAGAAACGGCTTGACTTTCAAAACGGATTATGTTATGCTATAAATATGGTTTTCCTCACAATGACGATCATGCTTTTCGTCTGCATTGCGAGGATTTTGTTTTAGTGGCGGTTGCACACGGTACGGTTTTGTTGTATAAGAGAGTTCGGAGGAGCGGATGCCCGGAGGGGCGAAACGGTGAACAGTGCCGCGCCGCTATTTTTTTCTTTGCGTGCCAACTGCGCGAAATAAAGATTTCGCGCAGTTAAGGGGAGAAAAATCACAAGGAGGATTGAAAATGTCACAACTGGAGGTTTTGATTCAGCAAGATTGCCCGGTCATCCTGCGCGATTTTCTGTTTTATCTGCAAACCATTCTGAACCGTTCACCCAACACGGTTTTGGGATATTATTATGATCTGCGCGTTTTTTTTCGATTTATCAAACAAAAAAAGAAAAAAGTTTCCAAAAAAATTCCTTTTGATAAAATTCCGATTGCGGATGTCGATGCCGATCTGATCGGTTCAATTTGTGTCGCTGATATTTATGAATATTTGTATTTTGTCAGCAATGACCATCAGAATCAGTCGATGGCGCGTTCACGCAAGGTTTCGTCCCTGAGGACCTTCTATAAGTATCTTACGCAAAAAATTCATTTGTTCGAGTACAATCCGATGCTTGAAATCGATAATCCGAATAAGCCAAAACGGATTGTTAAATATTTAACATTGGAGCAATCCATTGAGCTTTTGCAAAGCACGGACGGACCTTATAAGGAACGTGATTACTGCATTTTGACGTTTTTTTTGAATTGCGGTCTGCGCCTTTCGGAACTTGTGGAAATCAATGAATCGGACATCCGCGGCGATCGTATGGTGGTCACCGGCAAAGGCAATAAACAGCGAACGGTATACCTCAATGCCGCATGTCTGGAAGCTCTGGAACAGTATCGGAATTACAAAAAAGCGCATTATTCCGATCAGATCAAGGAAAAAAACGCGCTTTTTCTTTCCAGAAATCATCGCCGCATTGCAAAACGCAGTGTGCAGATGATTGTGGAAAAGCATCTTGAACAGGCACATTTGGATCAGATGGGATTTTCCACACACAAGCTCCGTCATACGGCGGCAACGCTGATGTATCAAAACGGCGGCGTCGATGTACGCACGCTTCAGGAGGTTCTCGGACACGAGAATCTGGCAACCACACAAATCTATACGCATGTTTCCAATGCACAGACACAGGCGGCAATTGACAAGAATCCCTTGTCAAAAATCCATCCGTCAAAAAAGGATGAAAAATAACCCGACAAAACTATTGATTATTTTTTCCAAAAAAAGTATACTATTATATTAGACTATAATATAGAGGAGCTTCTTCATGAGTTTGAAAACGGATGCATTTTATAGCGATCTTAAATCCAAAAAAATCGCCGTCATCGGGCTGGGTGTCAGCCATACGGATCTGGTGAAAGTCTTTTTGAAGAAAGGTCTTGATGTGACGCTTTGCGATAAGCGAACAATGGAGGAATTGAATGATAAACTTGATTTCCCCCACGATCAGCTGAAATTCGAACTTGGCGACGGATATCTGGATCAAATTGAAAACTTCGATGTAATTTTCCGCACACCGGGCATGAAGTTTTACACGCCTCAACTGGTCAATGCCATGAAAAAAGGTTGCGTCGTGACCAGTGAAATGGAATGCTTTTTCGATCTTTGTCCATGCAAAAAAATTGCCGTCACCGGGAGTGACGGAAAAACAACTACAACGACTTTGATTTCCGAGATGCTCAAAAAACAGGGCTATACCGTTCACCTCGGAGGAAATATCGGAAAAGCGCTCCTCCCTTTGGTAGAAGACTTTCAGCCGGAGGACTTCGCTGTGGTGGAGCTGTCGAGTTTTCAGTTGATTTCCATGCGCAGCTCGCCCGAGATTGCCGTGGTGACCAACCTTGCCCCCAATCATCTGGATATGCACAAGGATATGCAGGAATATATTGACGCGAAAAAGAACATCTTCTTGCATCAGAACGCATTCTCGCGGACGGTTTTGAACCGTGACAACCGAATTACCGCAGAATTTGCCGATTCCACCCGCGGAGACACCTGGTTTTTCAGTCGCAGTCAGAAGGTTGAGCGAGGCACTTTTTTAGACGAGGACGGGAATCTTTGTCTGAATCTCAACGGAAACACAGAAAAACTGTTTCATAAGGAGAAAATCCGAATCCCGGGAATGCACAACGTGGAGAACTATCTGGCGGCAATTGCCGCTGTCAGCGGTTATGTAAAACCGGAGATCATGCGTGAGGTTGCAAAGCAGTTCGGCGGCGTGGAGCATCGGATTGAGTTTGTGCGGGAGATTCACGGTGTAAAATGGTATAACGATTCCATTGCCACAAGTCCGACCAGAGCCATTGCGGGTCTGCTTTCATTCAACCGACCGATTATTATGCTGGCGGGCGGGTATGATAAAAAGATTCCGTTT
>DLVP01000140.1 GCA_003445125.1 Oscillospiraceae bacterium
CCAGCGTGGTCGGATCTTTCAGCAGGAAGCTGCACGAGGCGTTGATGTACATTTCATCGTAACCGGAAAGCTGCTGCGAGATGCTGTTGATTTCGGAAGCATAGGAATTGACAGCGCCGGTCGTAGTGAATGTGGTGTTGAGATACTGACTGGGCTGTTCGTGAACTTCGCCCTTTTCGTCGGTGTACTTTTGCGGTTTTGCCTCAAAAATACCGATAATGGTAAATTCACGTTCCACCGTTTTGTACGGCTGCGGCTCGCTCCCGTCCTCATAGTTGTAGTTGTTCCAGTCGTACAGCTCGTAGTAGAACTTTACGGTATCGCCGACGCTCTTCTGGCTGATCTGCGCAACCTCTTTGCTGACGAGCATGACATTGGCGCCGGCACTGATCTCCTCGGCGTTGGGAAGTCTGCCTTCGCTGACTGTGATACTGCCGTCCTGCACCTGTTCGATGTTGGCGGTACTGTTGCCGTACAGCTGCAAGGAAGCACTGTCGGAACCGTAATCGACATAATTTCCGTTTTCATCGGTGCTGTAATATTTCAGGTCTTTGGTTTGTCCGTAGGCGTTCATGGAATAGAAGAAAGCGGTGAGATATTCGGACGCGCCGATTTTCTGCATGGATTCATAATCCAACTCCGGTGTCTTGAATCCCGGCTGACTCCAGACATCGTCTTCAGTCATTTTATCGTAGTCAATCTGCGGTGTAATTTTGATGTTCATCTTGTTGAGCAATGCCTGCCTTGTATTGGCGAGTGCTTCCTTGACCGACACCGCACCGGCAATAACGACCGAGAGAATCAAGATAAGCACCAACAGAATGGCGGTTTTTCCCGGTTTTCGGATGACACTGGTGTAAGCCCTTTTCAGAAAGTTCAAGATGTGTACCCCCTTAGAAGTTTGTAATATAATTATGTAACGGAATTTGCAAAATGTCAATACACTTAAAAAACTATTAAGGAACATTTTGCTGCTTCTGTCAATATAGTGCTTCAAAAGAGGAAAAGTGTTGCAAGAAAAAAGGCACTTTTTTCAAAGTGCCTTTAAATATTTATTCTACGGAAATGATGAAATAGTACACCGGTTGACCGCCGTTAATCAGCGTCACTTCAATTTCGTTTCCGACGCGAGCCTGTACGGCTTCGGAAATTGCCTGTGCCTGCGCTTCTTCAATGCCTTCGCCGTACATCAGTGTGATGAACGAGGAGTCACGGTTGACTAGGTTTTTGGTCAGACGGACAACGGCTTTGGAGAGATCCTGCTCCACAAAACTGATCTTTCCGTTTTCCAGCGCGAGCAATTCGCCTTCCTTGATTTTGTAGCCGTCAAATTCGGAATCACGGGCGGCAAAGGTCACCTGACCGGTGCCGACGCGCTCGAAGGCTTTCGCCATCTGGATGCAGTTTTCGTCAACATCGACGTCGGCGTCAAACGCGAGCATAGCGGAAAGTCCCTGCGGAATTGTGCGGGTGGGCAGTACGCGGACTTCACGATCTGCCAGTGCGATTGCCTGTTCTGCCGCCATGATGATGTTTTTGTTGTTGGGAAGCACGAACACCGTTTTGGCGGGAACGGACTGTACGGCGTTGAGAATATCGTCGGTGCTGGGGTTCATGGTTTGTCCTCCGCTGACGACGGCGTTCACCCCGAGATCGCGGAACAACTGAGCGATTCCTTCGCCCGCGGCAACGGCAACAAATCCGTACGGGATATTTTCGTCCACTGCGGCGTAGGCAGGGGATTTTGCCTTCTGCTTTGCGCTCTCGGCGGCTTTTGCGTGCTGTTCGCGCATATTTTCAACTTTGACGGTAATCAGCTGTCCGTACTCAATCGCACGGTGCAGTGCGCGTCCGGGATCGTCGGTGTGCACATGGGTTTTGATGATGTCATCGTCGTCCACCACCACGACGCAGTCGCCGATCGTTTCCAAATACGCCCGGAGCTTGAGCGGGTCATTGTTGTTGGCGCGGCGCACAATAAATTCGGTGCAGTAGGTGAAGTGAATTTCTTCTTCGTTTTCACCTGCGGCATTGTGTGCCATCTCATCGGCAGATTCGCCCGAAGCGGCGACTTCTTCGCCGTCTTTGACCATCGGTTGTCCCTCAAAGACGCGTTTCATGCCTTCAAAGATTACAAGAAGTCCTTTTCCTCCCGCATCAACCACGCCGGCTTTTTTCAGCACGGGCAGCATTTCAGGGGTCTGTTCCAAAGTTTCGCCGGCAGTGTCGCAAATCAGGTTCCACATGGCGAGCGGATCAGTCAAATCACTTGCCACGGCTTTTTCCGCTGCCACACGCGCCACGGTCAGAATCGTTCCTTCCGTCGGCTTCATCACAGCCTTATAGGCGTTGTCCACGCCGAGCTTCAGCGCCTCGGCGATGTCCTTTCCGTCCACCTCGCGCTTTCCCGCAAAGCCCTTGGAAAATCCGCGGAACAGCAGGGAAAGAATGACGCCGGAATTTCCTCTTGCACCGCGAAGCAGTGCGGAGGAAGCCACCTTGGCAACCTGTGCCGCATCGCAGTCGTCGGAAAGATTTTCCAGCTCCTTTTTCGCGTTATTGATGGTCATAAACATATTGGTCCCGGTGTCCCCGTCGGGAACGGGGAAAACATTCAGCTCATCCACCCGCCGACGGTTGTTGGAGATGTTGTTTGCACCGCTGATGAAAGCATCTCTCAGTGTCAGTCCGTTAATCAATTCAAAGCACGCTCCTGTACAAGTTTATGGAATGCCGATCAATCGGCAACTTTGTCAACATACACGTTGACTTTTGCCACATCCAGACCGGTGGCTTCCTCGACCGTGTAACGCACTTTGTGAATAATGCTTTTAACGATCGCAGAAATATTGATTCCGTAAGAAACGATGATGTGCATGTCGATGACAAGCTTGCCGTCGATATTATGAATACGGACGCCGCGGTTCATCGGAACTTCCTTGCGCATTTTGGAGAGAATCCCGTCGGTGACGGAGAAATCCGACATGGAAACGACACCGAAGCAGGAAGACGCCGCACTTCCGACCAGGTTGGTGAAATAGTTGTTGGAAATGGTAACCGTTCCCAGCTGAGTCTCTATATTGATCATAAACACCATCCTTTATATCATAGGTGCTTTTATTCTACCACAAATCTCCACTGATTTCAATGCTTTTTCGGAAAAAAGCCGATATGCAAGAGATGTAGGTTTGTCAATGATGT
>DLVP01000171.1 GCA_003445125.1 Oscillospiraceae bacterium
AAATGTCCTTTGACGAATCTTCCTCGGAGGAAACCGATTCTTCCGAGGACACGGGCGCTTCGCTGATTTGTTCGCTGCCGGCGGCTTCGGAAGATGAGGGGAGCGGGTGCTGATTGCAGGAAGCAAGCAGCAGCACCGCCGCCAGAAGAAACGGAAAAAACTTTTTCATGAAAAATCCTTTCTGTTATTTGGGGCAGGAAAGAATGGCAATTCCGTAGTTGCCCAGCTCCAAAGAACCGGATACATCGGTTCCTGCCTGCAAATCACGGTATGTACGATCCAAAGAAATCTGCACAGGGGCATTGTTGTAGTTCTGAATGAAGAGGAAGGCTTCCTTTTCGTTGGTGCGCCGCGTGGCAACCACACCTTCGGGGAGCTTGGTACCAATGACCGGTTCCACCTGTGCGTCTTTCATGATCTGCGGGTAGAAGTCGCGCAGGAAATCCAGTCCCATCCGTGCGCCGAGGTAGTACGCCTTTCCCTTGCCGAAGCTGTTGACGGTAATGGCAGGTGTGGACGCATAGAATTCCGAAGCGTATTCGGCAATTGTTTCGGCAGTGGACAGGGCAATCAGATCACAAAGCTCAAATGCCTGATAGATTTTTCCGCGGTAGTTGACATCGATTGTTTGCCGGTCATACAGTCCGTCGGTTTCCGTGGCACGCATTCCCAGCACATCGCCGATCAGTCCCGGGAATCCTCCGAGATAGCACAGGTCATTTTCGTTGACCAAACCGCTGACGTAGGTAGTGATAAAGGTACCGCCGTTTGCGACAAAGGCACGGATCTTTTCGGCAAAGCCTTCGCGCAGCATATACATCAACGGAGCGACGACCACTTTGTATCCGCTGATGTCAGAATCTTCGCAGACAAAATCCACACCGATGTTGTTTTCCCAGAACCAGTGATGATGTCTGTAAATGTCGTCGTCGTAGTGCATTCCGCATTTGCGCGGTCCGAGCGTGATTTCCGTCGCCCAGCGGTTCTGCCAGTCAAAGAGGATTGCCACGTCATTTTTCACGGTCGAGCCGTATACATCCTGAATTTTTTCCAATGTCTCGCCGACATCGGTCACTTCTTTGAACATGCGGGTGTCTGCTTCGCCGTAATGATCTACTACCGCGCCGTGGAATTTTTCAAAACCGCCGCGGCTCATGCGCCACTGGAAGTACTGCACGGTGTCGGAACCGTGCGCCACTGCCTGCAAAGAGGACAACTTGTGCATACCGGGGCGTTTGATGCGGGAGGCGGGATGCCACGAAACGGGACCGGGGCAACTTTCCATCAGCATGAAGGGCTTTCCGGGAATCAGCGAACGCATCAGGTCGTGGCAGGTGGCGGAGCGCTGTGCCTGACCGATCTCGCTGTCACTGCTGTGCCAGTAGGGATAGTTGTCCCAGGAAACCACGTCAATGACGTCCTTGATTTTAAAATAATCCAAACCGCCGAACATATTCATCAGATTGGTGGTAACCGGCAGCTGCGGATTGTAGGGGCGCACCGCTTCCGCTTCGGCACGGATGAAATCGTAGGTCAGGTCGGTGACGAAACGCTTCCAGTCAAGTAGCATTCCGAGGCAGGTGTACTCACCGTAAGGCATGGGAGAATGTACCTGATTCCAACTGGTGTAGGTGTGGCTCCAGAAATGATTCCACCACTGGTAGTTGAGGTTGTCAAGCGTCTTGTATTTGTTTTTCAGCCATTCACGGAAAGCCGCCTGGCAGTGTTCGCAGTGGCAGTCGGAGTCGGTGTTTCCGAATTCGTTGGAAATGTGCCACATGATCACGCCCGGGTGATTGGCAAAACGCTCGGCGAGCGTTTGGTTGATCTGGCGAACCTTTTCGCGGTAAATCGGAGAGGACATACAGTGATTCTGGCGGCGTCCCTGAAGCTCGTGCTGTCCGTTCGTGTTGACACGGGCAATTTCGGGATAGCGCTCGGTCATCCATGCGGGCTTTCCTCCGGACGGAGTTGCCAAAATGGTGTAGATTCCGTTTTTGTAAAGATTGTCAATGACGTCGGCAAGCCAGTCCAAACGGTAAACGCCTTCGTAGGGCTCCAGTTGCGCCCAGGAAAAGATGCCGACGGACATGCAGTTGCAGTGGGATTTTTTCATCAGTTCGATGTCTTTTTCCAAGATATCGGGACGATCCAGCCACTGGTCGGGGTTGTAATCGCCGCCGTGTAAAAATTTCGGAAATTTCGGAGTAATCGCAGTTGTCATAAATTCACCTCGGTTTTCAGTATGGGCAAAGTTGTTTACCATTATCATACATTAAAACCATTCTTTTTTCAATAGGTATTTTTTATCCGACAGAAAGTTTTTCGTCATGAAAAAGAGACAAGCTGCATATAGATGCAACAAAGCGTAAGGAGGAAAGAAAAATGAGTGATTTCGAAAGAGCGGAAAACTTCAATCAGGCGGTCACGGTGCTCGGCGAAAATGTGCGCAAACGGCTGGAGTATATCGGTACGTCGCAGAAGGCGGCGGTGCAGGAGGTTCGGCTGCGTATCGGCTGTCCGCTTCAGGTGACACAGCGCGGAAACACACTGTATGTGACGCAGGAAGGGAAGATCACCGACAAGGCGGGAAATCTTTGTTATGAGGTGACACGACAGGATGTCGAGGAGAGCTTCCGTGCGATTTGCGGATATTCCGTACATACACACCAGAACGAGATCAAAAACGGCTATATCACTGTTCGCGGCGGTCACCGTGCGGGAATTTGCGGTACGGCGGTGATCGACAACGGAGAGGTGAGCGGGATCAAGGATATCTCCTCCATCAATCTGCGCATTGCACAGCAGATGACCGGTTGTGCGGGGAAAATGCTTCCGTCACAGGTGTTGTATTCGGAAAAATCCCTGATTTTGGCAGGACCGCCGTGCAGCGGAAAAACCACACTGCTGCGCGACACGGCACGGGCATTGTCGGGAATGGGAATACGGGTGGCGGTAGTGGATGAGCGGTCGGAAATTTCGGCAATGTATCAGGGCAAGGCACAGAACAAACTGGGAAGCTGCTGCGATGTGCTCAACGGATATCCGAAGCCGTTCGGCATCATGACCGCTCTGCGCGCCTTGTCGCCGCAGGTGATTCTTTGCGACGAAATCGGAGATTTGCGGGAGATTGAACAGATTCGGAGCGGATTTTACAGCGGCGTGAGATTCATCATCACCCTGCACGCGACCGACATGGAAGGTATTCGCCGCAAACCGGGGATGAAAGAACTTCTGGCAGGTGGGGAGTTCGGGTATGCGGTTTTCCTCGGAGCGGGAGAAAACCTCGGAAAAACAGTATCAATGGAAGTGTTGGGTGAAAAAACGAATGAAAATCACGGGACTTGCGTTGATGATATGCGCGTCGCTTCTGACGGGATTTTCGCTGTATGACCGCGACCGCAGGCGCGTGCGGACGCTGGAAAAGCTGGAACAGCTGCTGGAAGAAATGGAAACTGCGGTGCGCTATACCGCGACCCCGATCGAAGAAATTCTTTGCCGCTGTGCCGAAAATCCTCTGTATGCGCCGCTGTGCTTTTTGCAGTCGATTGGCGAGGCAGTGAAAAAAGGAAGCTATAACGACCGCAGCTTTTGCCGCTGTCTCGAAGAAAACACCGCAGAAATGGGGCTTACAACCGAAGATATCCAACCGCTGCTGCTGCTCGGAACACGTCTCGGAGCCACGGACGTCGAAGGACAGCTTTCGGTGCTGAAGCTGTGCCGCCGTCAGCTTGCCGAGGTGCGGGAAAGGGAAGCGCAGCACTGCAAAAAAACAGGAAAAATGTATATCAGCTTGGGACTGTGTGTCGGGATCGGCGCGGCAATATTCCTTGCCTGAATCGGAGGAAGAGCATGGACGTGGATTTGATTTTCAAAATAGCCGCCATCGGAATTATTGTTTCGGTGCTGAATCAGGTGTTGATTCGCGCCGGGCGGGAGGAACAGGCGATGATGACGACCTTGGCGGGACTGATTGTGGTGCTGATGATGATCATTTACGAGATCAGCAATCTCTTTGAAACGGTGAAAACCGTGTTCGGGCTGTGACTATGAGCATCATGACAATAGCGGGAATTTCGATCGTCGGCACAATTTTGTGCGTGGTGATCAAACAGTACAAACCCGAATATGCGGCGGCAATCGGCATTTGCACCGGTGCGTTGATTCTTCTGATGCTGCTTTTGGATTTCAAAGAAATCTTCGGATTTCTCGACGAGCTTTCCGTGATAGGAAAGCTGAATTCGGAATACGGGGAGATTGTGGGGAAATCGCTGGGAATCTGCGTGCTGACGCAGCTGGCGGGGGACACCTGCCGCGACTGCGGACAGACTTCGATTGCGTCAAAGGTGGAACTCGGCGGGGAAATTTCGGTGCTTGTGCTGTGTATTCCCATATTCACCGCCTTGCTTAAAACGGTGGGGAAGTTGATTGATTTATGAAAAAAATCGTCGCTGTATGTATCTTCGTACTGCTGTTTTTTCTGTCACCATCGGCGGCGGCACAGGAGCTTCCGGGGCAGGAAATTGCCGATGAGCTGACGGAACGTACCCCTTCACAGGCGCGGGAACTGGCGGAGGAACTCGGCGTGGAGGAAATCTCCCCCGAACAGCTTCTCACGCTGAGCCCTTCCGATTTTCTGCAATTGGTATACCGTCAGTTTCGTGCATATGTCAGACAACCCTTTGCGGGGCTGGCGGTAATTCTGGCGGTCACAATTCTGAGCGCTGTGCTGGAGGTTTTCAAATCGGCAGGAAACGGAGGAACGCTTCACGGGGCGTTTTCTTCGGTGTCGTCTTTGGCGGTTTCGACCGTGCTTTTGTCCACGGCAGTGTCCTGTATCCGAAAGGTAAGCGATTCGGTAGTGGACTTTTCGGACTTTCTCAATGCCTATGTGCCGGTGTTTGCGGCGGCAATCACCGCTTCGGGACAACCGACGACGGGCGGCGTGTACAGCACGTTTATGTTCACCGTTTGTCAGATCATTTCCCGTGTCGGCAGTAATGTGCTGGTGCCGCTTCTCGGATGTTATCTTGCCCTGAGCTTTGTCAGCGGGCTGAGTCCGACGCTGAAAATCTCCGCCGTGGCGGATGCGGTGAAAAAAAGCACCAATTGGATATTCAATCTTCTGCTGACGGTGTTTGTCGGCATGTCGTCACTGCAATCGCTGGTGGCAACGGGAAGCGACACGCTGGCGATCAAAACGGGAAAATATCTGATCGGCAGTGTTGTGCCGGTGGTGGGATCGGCAATGTCGGATGTGTTTCTTTCGGTGCAGGGGTGCATGAAGCTGATGAAAACCTGCATCGGCGGTTATGGCATTTTGATTGCCGTGTTGGTTTTTTTGCCGGTGCTGGTGGAAACGCTGGTCTGGCGGGTGGCAATCTATCTGGCTCAATTGTTTGCGGAGGTGCTGGACATCGGTTCGGTAGCGGGAATACTGAAATCCGTCGGCGCCGTGTTTACGATGCTGTTGGCACTGATTCTGACCTTTGCCATGCTTCTGATTGTCAGCACAACAGTGATGATGGTGTTGGGGATGGGATGAAATGGAACAGCTGAAGATTTGGGTATTTTCTGTCTGTGTGGCGGGAATTGTGGGAACAGTGGCGCAGATGCTGATCCCCAAAGGACAGATGGAAAAGGTGCTGTTGGTTGCCGTTCGAGTGTTTTTTCTGTCGGTTTTGCTGTCTCCGGTGGTGCTTCATTGGGATTTCGGCGAGATCACCGCGGGAAATTTTTCGGCACAGCAGCAGGCATATGAAGAGACTTTTCGGGAGGAGACACTGAAAATGATGTGCGAGAGCGTGAAAACGCAGACGCAAACACGGATTCGGACGGCACTGTCGGAAATCGGCGTGTCGCCGCAGCGGGTAGAGGTGACCGTCAAAGAGGATACGGCGGAGGTGACGGGCGTGAAAATTACGCTTTCAAAAGAGTGGAAAAATCGGGAAACCGATGTGCGCTATGCACTCAGAGCTGCGGGGGAAAGCCGCGCACAGATCGAATATACGGAGGAATCGTGAGTGGAGACAAAGGAAAACCTGTTCAAAACACTTGCCCGACTGTGGAACGGAAAACAACGCACCACCCTGTTGATTGGCATGGCGGCAGTGGCAGTACTGCTCATCGCTTTCTCAAACTGTGACCGCAGTGAAAAGACGCCGACACCGACACAGACAACCTTCGATTCGCAGGATTATGTCAAAACGCTGGAAGCCCGTGTGCAGAAGGTTGTGGAGAGTATTGAAGGCGCGGGGAAAAGCACCGTGATGATTACGCTCGAAAAAACCGAGGAATATGTGTATTTTACGGAAGAAAAAATCAATACCGACACCCAGGAGCAAACGGATCAGAACGGAACCAAACAGACGGTGAAAAGTGACAAGGAAACCAAAGCCGGCGTGGTGGAGGACAAAAACAAAGGGAACGAAGTGCTGGTGACGACGACGCGGATGCCGCAGATCGGAGGTGTCGTGGTGGTGTGCGAGGGCGGGGGAAGCACGTTGGTGCAGGAGCGGATCACAAACACCGTTGCCACGGTGCTGAACATTCCTTACAATAAGGTTTTCGTCACAAAAAAACAGCGGTGAAGGCATGAAATCGGTCGGCAGGTCATATATATGAACCATACAAGCTCAGAGACGGAGGTAAGAAAATGAAAATGAATATGATCATCGGGAAAAGGCAGATTATTCTCGCGGCATTGGTCTTGGGACTCACCGCCGCCATCTATCTGAATTTTTCTTTGGCGGGCAAGCAGATCGATCCGGTGGACGCTGATCCGACGGCGAGCGGCACCATCGGCGAAAACTACGGGGATGCCGTGTATACGGGCAATGCGGACGGTGTGGTTAAAACAGACGGCGAAAAAACCAATGCCGAGTTTTTTGCCCAGGCACGTCTGACGCGGCAGAAAATGCGCGAGGAATCCGTGCAGACCATTCAGACAATGCTTGCGGATACGGCGCTTGGAGATGACGAACAGAATTCCGTTTCGCAGCGGGCAGCGGCAATCGCACAGGCAATTGAAGTGGAAAACAAAATCGAAAATCTGATCGTCGCCAAGGGATTTTCCGAGTGCATTGCCTATATCGACGCACAAAGCGCCAATATTGTGGTGCAGACCGACGGACTTTTGCAAAGCGAAGCGGCACAGATCAAGGATATCGTGCTGAGCGAAACCGAACTGGAGCCGGAGGATATCAAGATCGTCGAGGTAAAATAAATATTTTAAAAAAAGATGCAATTATGTGTTGCGTCTTTTTTTTATATGTGGTAAAATATACAGAGATATGAATAGAAATTACGGAGGGCGCATATGGAAAAGGAAAGATATTCGGCTTCATCGCTGAAAATTTCAGAGGACGTCATCGCTTCTATCGCCAAAACCGCGGCAAGCGAAGTACAGGGCGTCGCCTCAATGGCAGAGGCTCCGGTAAATATTAAAAGTGTGATTTCTCCCAAGGGCGCGGCGAAATCCGTCCGCGTGAATATGAAAAAGGGCGTGGCGGAAATCGGCGTTTATGTCAATCTGGAGCAAACGGCACGTATTCCCGACGTGGCGGCGGAGGTTCAGAACCGCGTGAAACAGGCGGTGCAGAGCATGACCGGCATGGTGGTTTCCCGCGTGGATGTGCATGTGGCGGACGTGGTTGTGACCGAAAACTGACGGAACTTTGAATTGTTAAAAAATCGGCTGTCCGCGACAAGTGAAGAACTTTTGTTAAGGACAGCTTTTTTTTGAAAGAGGAAAACATGACAAGAAGAGAAGAACGAGAGCAGGCATTTATCCTGACTTTTGAGAAAATGTTCACCGATGAATCTCTGGCACAGATCGTGGAAAAAGCCATGCAGGTGCGGGATGTGGAAATCGGACCGTATGCCCTCAAAGCGGCAGACGGCGTGATCGAACAGCGGGATGCGCTCGACGGCGTGGTGGAAAAATACCTCAAACGCTGGAGCAAAAAACGTATTTCCAAAGTGTCTCTGTGCGTGCTGAGACTGGCAATTTACGAATTGCTCAACGAAAAGGATATTCCGCAGGCGGCGGTCATCAATGAAGCGGTGGATCTGACGAAGAAGTATTCCACACAGGAAGACGCGGCGTTTGTCAACGGCGTGTTGGGAAGCTTCGTGAAGGACGAAAAGCATGACGACGCTGGGGATTGATACAAGCAATTATACCACTTCGGCTGCCGTGTGGCATGACGGAGAAATGACGCAGGCACGAAAGCTGCTGCCCGTGAAGGAAAACGGTTTGGGGCTGCGCCAGAGTGACGCGGTGTTTCTGCATACCAAGCAGTTTTCGGAAGTCTTTTCTCAGCTTGACATTCCCCCGACGCTTGACGCAATCGGTGTTTCCGACCGTCCCTGCTCGCGCGAAGGGTCCTATATGCCTTGCTTTCTGGTGGGAAAAACACTGGCGGAAACGATCGGGAAAGTGATGGGTGCCAAGGTGAAAACCTTCACACATCAGCAGGGACATATGGCGGCGGGTTTGTACTCGGCGGGGAGGCTTGATCTTCTGCATCAGGACTTTCTTGCGCTGCACGTTTCCGGCGGAACCACGGAACTTTTGAAGGTCAACGGTACTTGCACACCGCTGGAAATTTCCATTATCGGAGGCAGCTCTGACCTCAAAGCGGGACAGGCAGTGGATCGTGTCGGACGGATGCTCAGGCTGCCTTTTCCTGCGGGAAAAGAATTGGAAAAATTGGCGCTTCAGAGTGACGCACGTTTCAAAATCAAGCCAAGTGTAAAGGAATTTGACTTGTCACTTTCTGGTGTGGAAAATCAGTGTGCGGCGATGCTCAAAAGGGGAGAGAGCCGCGCGGATGTGGCGCTGTTTTGTCTGAAATCTCTTTCGGCAGCTCTTTGCCGTTTGACGCAAAATGTTATGCAGGCCTTTCCCGAACTGCCGATTCTTTTTGTCGGCGGGGTCATGTCCGACAGCATTCTTCGGGAGGATCTTTCGTTTTGCAAGCAGGCACTGTTTGCCTCGCCGCAGCTTTCTTCCGACAATGCGTGCGGCACGGCGATTCTGGCAGAAAGGCTGTGAGTCTCAC
>DLVP01000121.1 GCA_003445125.1 Oscillospiraceae bacterium
CTCATTACTATCATGGGATAAGGATATCACATTAAACGCATTCATAGGATTTTCTCTTGTGCTATATGTTGTATTTTTGTCTGTTTCGCTATTCGGCAGAGCGGAATCGATGCAGCCGATTTGCCTCACACCAAAACTAATCAGAGCAACCAGACATACAAAACAGAGTGATGAGACAATACCGATTAGTATTTTCTTTTTATATTTCTTATTAGATTTATATATATTGATACTATTTATAGTATTTTTTTCAACTTCATAATAATCATTCATATACAGAGTCCTCCATTTCTAACTGTAATTTCAGTATTCAAGTTTTATTTTTTAAGGTACGGCTGACATAATTATTCATTATTGTATATAAAACATTTAAATACTTTGTTCATTACAAATAAATTAAGCACATATATCAACGGGAATTTCCTGCTTTTTTGACGAGCGGTGGAGGTAATCAATAGCCACATTCCGTCCAATGGTATATAGCCCCATGTCTTAAACACGCTGATTCCCTTGGCGTTTTGTTTTCTTGTACACAATAACACAGTAGTATCTTCGGCAAGTTCTTCAATTTTGCCCAAACTCTACTTAAACCGCAATACTATTATAGCATACAGATTAAAATTTGTCAAATATTTATTAACAGCATGATTTCCGTAGCAAAAAAAGACAAGTCAAAGCCCTTTGACGCAATCTTTGTGTGGAAATTTAGCTGTTTTGCCCGCAACTAGGAGGAATCCATACTTACAAATCGTTATTAAAGAAAAGACGAGCCGGAGGCGGCGCTTTCTCCCATGCGGCAGCTTTCGCTGCTGGTTCTTTTGCGCGATCTTGTTCAAAAAGACTCTCAGTTTATCATTGCCACGCACTCGCCGATTCTCATGGCATATCCCGATGCGTTGATTTACGAGTTTACCGGGGACGGAATTTCCCGTGTGAATTACCGTGAAACCGAACACTACCGCGTCACCCGTATGTTTCTGGAAAATCCGGAGCGAATGTTGCGGCAATTATGGGAATAAAATTTGTCGATTATTTCTATTTGACTTCCCCTCCGTTTTGTTGTATAATCAATTCAGAAACAAGTGGAAGGAGGGATTCTGTGATGGCTATTTCCAAAAAGCAGCAGGAACTGGATAAAATGAAATGGATCAAAAGCGAGGAAATCGGCGCCGACGCCTGCGGAACATTTGATTTCTGCGTAAAGTGCGACAAGGAACTGGAAAATCCCTGCGAAAAAGCCTATAAAAAATTTCACGCCAAAGCTCCCGCAAAAAGAGCAGCAGCAAAACCGAAAACCACTGCCAAAAAAGAAGCAAAAGTCTGAATATTGACAACAGCCCGCATCCGTCGGATGCGGGCTGTTTTTATGCTTCGGGCTGTTTTCGGTACTGACGCGGAGTCACTCCGTATTTCTGCATGAACAAACGGTAGAAAAAGCTGATGTTATGATATCCGACCGAATGGGCGATATCGTCCACCTTCAGTGAGGTCGTCCGAATACGGTATGCCGCCTGAGAAATCCGTTTTTCCTGCATCAGATCCAGATAGGTCTTTCCCGTTTTCTCCTTGATTTCACGGGAAAGCCAATACATATCATAATGCAATTTTTCCGCCATATCCTGCAGGCTCCCGCCTGTATAGTTTTCCTCGATATACCGCAGCACTTCAATCATGACACCGGGTTCTCCGTTGTCGCAATACAAACGGTCGGTGTGATTGAGTAGGTTCAGGAACAAAAGTCCCATGGTCGTCTGATTCAATGACCGATTCCCGTTTTTATACACCAGATGATACACAAGATTTTCCACGAGGTTCTGCACGGGAAGAATATTGGCAACACGTAACAGAAGATATCCCGACGTATTTGCGCCGCTGCAAAGCGCATCGATAATAAACCGATGAAGCGGCGTTTCCCGCTCTCCGAGCATCGGAAGGACATTTTCAAAAAACGCGGGAAGCACTATGAAATTGACGGCAATATCTCCTTCCCCCGCAGGAAGAACCTCCTGCCGGGCATTCTGGCTCATGAACAGCAAATCTCCCTCTTGCAGCGTAATGGTATTGCCGTTCACGATATGCGTTGTCGTCCCTTTGCACATATATACCACTTCGATATAATCGTGCTTATGTTCAGGCACATGGACAAAACGCGTATGCGGCCGCACGGTAATCAGTTTGCCGGCTTCCAGCAATTTCCGGCTGTTGATGACGCTTTCATCGTGCATCATATACAGGCTTTTGTCAAACTCCCGTCCGTCGCGCAGGCATCGTTCTTCATCGGTGATTTCCGACAGCACACGGATCAGATCTTCCCGCACCGTTTTTCACTCCTTATTCCCATATTCCCAAATGTTTCAACCATACCAGCACATACGAGGCAAACCCGTGATTCAGGCTGGCATAGGAAAATTTTTCCCAAAGCGTTCCCGTTTCCTCCGCCATACGCAGAAAATACCCCGGAATGTTTTCGCGCAGAACATCCGAAAAACCGTACCGATCCAACAATTCCAAGCGCAGATACACGCCGATGAACGCGTTGGAAGGATGAATGTCCGGATATTTTCCGGACTTTTCCCGTCCGCTTCCGAAATCGTGAAGCAATATCTTCCACAGGCGGGCATCGGTCTGCAAAGTGGCGATGCCGCAGAAAAACGCATAATACTGACAGCTTTCCGTGCATATTCCCGTCGGCACAAGTACTCCGTTTTTCCGCACGGCATTGTCGCAGTAAAACCCGTCGTCGCCTTTGGACATCTGGCGGATCGTTTCCCGCAGCGCGTCGGCTTCTTTCGCCAGGTTGTCATCCCCATACAGGGACGCCAACGCCGATTTCATCGCCGCATACATCATATTGGACGGGAAGGACACATCCTGCACCAGGTTGTTTGCCTCCGACCAATCCACGAACACCCATCCGTCCAGATTTTCCAGAAGTCCGAATTCATTTTCTTTCTTTTTGAAATAATCCACCAGCGCGTACATTTTGTCACGCGCATCGGCAACCAACGCCGCATCCCCCGTGCGTTCAAGGTATTCCTTCAGTTCCAGCACATACCACATGCTCCAGTTGGGGATGAATTCGCCGTTATAGAAATCCGCAGGATAACACATCGGCAGCATTCCCTTCGGCAGGCAGCGGAAGCTCTCGGGCATCAGGAAATTCTGCAAAAACGCCCGTTCCACCTCCGATTTTCCCGTCAGAAGGCGTTCCACCCGTGCGGTGAAAAAGCTGTCACAAAGCCATCCTGCTCGCTCACGGGAAGGACAGTCCATGTAAATATCCACTGTATTGGCGCGAAATGTTTCGATTGCCGCCGAAAAGATCTTTCGCATAGCAAGGTCGTCGGTTTTGAGTCGGGCGCGGATTTTCTCCTGCGGGAACGCAATTTCCACCGTGCGAAAATTTTCCACGGTGAACGCCCCATGCAGGGCAATCAGTCGGACATAACGGAACACGTATGGTTCTGCCGTAAGGCAGGAATATGTTCCTTTTTTCATTTCATAATACAAAATCGACGAAGTACCCAGGCGGAACGGATACACCTCTCCGTCGGTCAGCATTTCGTCAAACAGCACCAGCAGCACGCCGTCTTCCTTTGCCGTAATGTCCATTTGCATAAGTCCCGTGCGATCGATGTCTGTTTTCAGGTCTGCAAAATGTCCCTCCGAAATCGACACGCAGTCTGCCGCTTCTTCACAGGCATGAGTTTCCGGATAAACCAGCTGTGCAGCAATCTGATGAGACAAAACTTCCAGTTCCTCCTCTTTGTACCCATGCAGCAGCTCCCCGACATCCGTAATCTCACGGCTTCGGTACGGCTCGCGGCTTTTGTCCGCCGTCACCGTGCCGCGCTGTACCACGCCGATCGGGGCGATTTTTGCATAGGTTCCGTAAGAAACATCGCGCACAAGAAATTTCTTTTCGCCAACCTGCTCAGTACAAAGGCGTTCGGGCGAGGAAAAACCAAGGCGATAGCTTTCCACAAACGCCCGCTGAAAAGAATACCGCTGTACTTTCTGTACACGTTCGTGCAGATCATAGGCTTCAAAACGATGATCCCCCGTCCACGCGGCGGGAACACCGCCCACCTCAATCTGTGCGCACAAAAAAGACGGCTGTTCAATATAACAAAACGAATTGCAGTGATATCCGGAAACGCAAAAACGAATTTCATTTTCATCGTCTGTCAGGCAATCGGTGATTTCAATCCGATCGACCCGATAATATCCGTGTCCCGCACGTGCAGGTCCGTGTGCCAAAAACTTGCCGTTGACAAACAGACGGTAGGACGCGGACGCCGCACAGAAAATCACGGTTTCGGCTTCCCGGCGCGGCAAGCGGCAAAAAAAATCCACCGTGCGGTTCATTTCGTTTTCAGTGCCCTTTTCCCAGATGGGAACGGCTTTGGAAAATTGAAAATCGTGCAAATCCATGGTTCTCCCTCCTACTCTTCTTTCCCATCATAAAGTTTTTTTGGCACAATGTCAACCGCTTCGGAAATTCAGACAAAAAAAGACACAAAAATTGACCGTTTTTGCAGTCATTCTTCCAGCCGATGACGGTATTCGCTCGGCGTGATTCCCGTCACCTTTTTGAAGGCACGGTTGAAATTTGCCGTATTGTTAAAGCCGCATTCACACGCCACGGACAGCATCGTTTTGTCTTCGCCGTCACGCAGAATTTTCATCGCCGATTCCACCCGCCGCGCAGTGATATATTCCCACACGGTAATCCCGTTGAGTTTTTTGAACACCGTGCAGAAATATGACCGACTCATGCTGGCAGTGGCGGCGATGTTTTCCAGAGAAACATCCTCCGTCAGATTGGCATCGATGTACGCAAGCGCCTGCTCCATCTGCTTACGGCTGTGCTTGTCCAGACGGTAGGCGGCATCCTTCTGCACATAACCGTAATCCCGCATCAGCAGCACCAGAATATGCAAAAGCAGCACCTTTGTCATCAGTTCATATTCGCTCTTTTTCTCCGACATTTCGTTTTCCATCTGAAGCATCAGATTGCAAATCGTCGCCGTCGCAGGATTTTGCCGATCCAGACGGTTCTCGAAGGAATCGTTGCGGTTGAAGAAAATTCCCAGAAACCGCGAATCGAACCACTCGTTATTTGCCGACCAGATGAAACGCGGTTCAAACTGAATATTCATCAAAAGCATCGGTTCTCCGCCGCGAATCTCGGTAATGCAATGCTGCTCGTGCGTGGAAAACAAAAAAACATCACCCTTTTGAAATTCATAGGTCCGATTCCCTACTGTATACCGACCGCCGCCGGATTTGAACAGCGAAATTTCAAACTGAATATGATGATGCTCCCGATTTTCCCGTTTTCCGCTTTCAACCGTGGAATGAAACAACCGCAGCAGCACGCCGCTTTCATCCTCCACGTGGTATTCGTTCACAATCATTTCGGCACCTCGTCTAAATATATTTTGCAAGGTAAAAAACATTATTGTTGACCTTTTCCGCAACTTATATTACTATTATAGACGTA
This sequence comes from Oscillospiraceae bacterium, assembly GCA_003445125.1. GTDB lineage: Bacteria > Bacillota > Clostridia > Oscillospirales > Ruminococcaceae > UBA11540. The sequence continues at coordinate 5,507 of DLVP01000121.1, forward strand.
AGAGCCTCATAAGTCAATCAGGAGGGAACTATGGAAAAAAATATTTTTGAATCCGTTCAGGAAAATGTAAACACCTGCTCGTCACCGTCTGATCTCAAAATCACCGACATTCGTTTTTGTGATATTGACGGTGCGCCAAAGCGCTGCACGCTGTTGAAAATTTACACCAACCAAGGCATCGTCGGTTACGGCGAGGTCCGCGACGCTTCCAGCAAAACCTATGCGCTGATGCTGAAAAGCCGTTTGATCGGTGAAAATCCCTGTAATGTTGACCGTCTTTTCCGCAAGATCAAGCAATTCGGCGGTCCGTCCCGTCAGGGCGGCGGTGTCAGCGGCATTGAAATTGCCCTGTGGGACATCGTCGGAAAAGCCTATGGCGTTCCGCTTTACCAACTGCTCGGCGGAAAATTCCGTGACGAAGTCCGTGTCTACTGCGACACCGACGTGGATGGAAAGCACACCGGAACCGACATGGGACACGCACTGAAAAAGCGCATGGACATGGGATTCACATTTCTTAAAATGGATCTCGGAATCGGACTTCTTCTCGACGAACCCGGCACAATCAACGCTCCTCTCGGCTTTATCGATCAGATGAAAACCTATGCGCCGCACATTCTCAACGTGCAGGGCGGGTCGGTGACCGCCGACATGGTTAAGCAGCAGAAAAGCTATGACATTGTGACCACCGCCCACCCGTTCACAGGTATTCATCTGACGGAAAAAGGCTTGGATTATCTGGAAAATTACGTCCGCGAAGTGCGCAGCGTGATCGGCTATGAAGTGCCTCTTGCCATCGATCATTTCGGTCACATCTGCGTGGAGGACTGCATTCGTTTTGCACGCCGCATGGAAAAATACAATCTCGCATGGATGGAAGATATGGTGCCTTGGATGTACACCGATCAGTACGTGCGGTTGAAGAATTCCACTACTATTCCGGTCTGCACCGGCGAGGACATTTATCTCAAGGAAGGCTTTGAAACACTGATTAAAGCCGGCGGCGTTTCGATCATTCATCCGGACATTCTCACCTGCGGCGGCGCGCTGGAGTTGAAGAAAATTGCGGATATCGCTGACGAACACGGCGTGGCTGTGGCGGTTCACATGGCGGAAAGTCCGATTGCCTGCATGGCTGCCGTACACACTGCCGCCGCGATGCACAACGTACTTGCCGTGGAGTTCCATTCGATCGACGTACCGTGGTGGACAGACATGGTCAAGGGGCTTCCCCAGCCGCTCATTCAGCACGGATTTATCCAAGTTCCCGAAAAGCCGGGACTCGGTATTGAAGAATTGAACGAGGAATTGCTGGCACAGCACGTCAATCCCGGTATCCCCGGAATGTGGGAACCCACCGACGAATACAACTGCGAATTTTCCAATGACCGCATCTGGAGCTGAAGGGAGAGCATCATATGGAATTTTCAGCCGTAGACCGCAATGCCGTACTCTCGCGCATGAACGACCAGCGCGAAATGATGGAGGACAAAATTCGGCTGGGTATCGAAGCCAACCGCAAAGGATTTGCAAAACTGAAATTCATGGATCGTGACGGAAAGCCGCTGTCGAACGTAAAAGTATCGATCAAACAAAAAAATCATGCGTTCAAATTCGGATGCAATTTCTTCAAATACCAATGCTTTGCCACCGAGGAAGAAAATACGCTGTACGAGGAGCGTTTCAAAAAACTCTTTAATTTGGCGGTCATTCCGTTTTATTGGAAAGACTTTGAACCCGCAAACGGACAAATGCGGTTTGAAAAAGACAGTGTGTTCATCGACCGCCGTCCACCGTCGGAGCTTTGTCTGGAATTTTGCCGCGAAAACGGCATAGAGCCCAAAGGACATCCTCTTTTCTGGGGCACGCATATGCCGGAATGGCTTCCGAAGGACTGGGAACAGGTGAAGCACTATCTGATCCGACGGCTCAAAGCCATCGGCGAACGCTATGACGGCGTGATTAAGAGTTTTGACTGCGTCAACGAAGTCACCTCCCTGCCCGTACTGACGTCGGAAGTGGATATGCACTCTTCCCACTACCGCAATCTTGTACCGATGCCCGGGAGCTACACCGAAGAGGTTTTCAAATTAGCAGAGCGCTATTTTGCGGAAAGTCATCTGATCCTCAACGAAACCGGAGGCGCATGGGCCTGCCCGACACCGAGCGGAAAAGCCGCCTTTCATCTATTGATCGACAGTCTGCTTCGCAAAGGCTGCCGCATTGACGAAATCGGGCTGCAATACCATATCTTCACCGATGCCGACGGCATGAAAGCTATGGCAAACACGCTGTTCAACCCGCATCAGCTGCACAGCGTCATGGACGCCTACGGCGAATTCGGAAAACCGCTGTCCGTATCGGAGCTGACCATCAACGGCTACGATGAAGCGGTTCAGGAAGAATTAGTCTACAACCTCTATCGCATCTGGTTCAGTCATCCCGCCGTTTCTTCCATTGTTTACTGGAACCTCGGCGAAAACTGCGCCATCGAAAGCGGCAACGGATGGAGCGAAAAGAAATACAAGGGCGGATTGATCCGCGATGATTTTTCCGAACGTCCTTCCTACCGCGTACTTGACCGCCTGATCAACAAAGAATGGCACACGGAAATTGAAAGGGAAGCAGTGGAAGGCTCTTTGTGGTTCAAGGGCTTCTACGGCGATTATGAAATCAAGGCTTCCTGCAACGGACACGAAATCGTCCGCGACATTCGCCTGGTCAAAGGCGGATTCGACGAATTTTCCGTGATTATCTGAGGAGGAAGCATCATGTTTGATTTAACCGGAAAAACCGCGTTGGTCACCGGTTCATCGCAGGGCATCGGCGCGGGAATCGCCAAGTGCCTTGCCGAACACGGCGCACACGTTTTTGTCCACGGTTCCCGCAACCTGCAAAAGGTGCAAGCGGCAGCGAAAAGCATCGGGAAAAATGTTTCCTGTGTCGTCGGCGATCTGACGCAGGACGGCTGCGCGGAAAAGCTCTATGCACAGACGGGAGACATTGACATTTTGGTTCTCAATGCCAGTATGCAATTCCGCCACGCATGGAATCAGATCACCTCCGAAGAATTTGACACTCAGGTTCGCATCAACCTCAAAAGCGCTATGGAGCTGATTCAGATTTATGAGCCGTCCATGGAGAAAAAGCACTGGGGGCGGATTGTCACGGTCGGCAGTGTGCAGCAGTACAAGCCACACAAAGACATGATGATCTACGCCGCCACCAAAGCCGCGCAGATGAACATGGTGCAAAACCTTGCCAAACAGCTGGCGCCTCTCGGCATCACCGTCAACAACATGGCGCCCGGTGTGATCGACACCCCGCGCAACGCCGACGCACTTGCCGATCCGGTATATCATCAGAAGGTCATGGAAGGCATTCCCGTGGGATTTGCGGGTACTCCCGCCGACTGTGCCGCCCCCGTACTGCTGCTTTGTTCCGAAGAAGGACGCTACATCAACGGAATCGATCTGGTGGTTGACGGCGGAATGCATCTTTAATCTTGACTTTTTGAGGAAAGCGAGTATAATAGAATTGTTTCAGGGCGAGGTGCAATTCCTCACCGGCAGTGACAGTCTGCGAATCCCCTTTTCGGGGACTGATTCGGTGAAATTCCGAAACCGACGGTACAGTCCGGATGAAAGAAACAACGGGTTTTGTGCGTTTGTCCCCCTGAATTTCAGGGGGACTTTTGTTTTTTGAAAGGAGCTTTTCTTATGGACAACACCAAAAAAATCCGACGGATGGCAAAGCTTTCCATGTTGTGTGCGCTTTCTGTCATTCTGGTCTATTTTGTTCACTTTCCTCTCTTCCCTGCGGTGGCGTTTCTGGAATATGACCCTGCCGACATCTCCGTTTTGATCGGAACCTTTGCTTTCGGTCCCTGGGCGGGGATCGCGCTCACGCTTGCGGTTTCCCTGGTGCAGGGGCTGACCGTCAGCGCACAAAGCGGCTGGTACGGCATCATCATGCACGTGATTTCCACCGGGGT